>JAGGXO010000085.1 GCA_021163015.1 Candidatus Bipolaricaulota bacterium | reverse complement strand
TCGCCTTCTCGACGTACCGCTTGGAGAGCGTGTCGGCGTAACTAAGATTCGGACGATCGATCCCGTGGAGGAGTAGATTCATCGCGCTGATGCGAACCATCGTCGTGTCGAAGTCAAACCCGTACAGCGTCTCCTCGCGAAGGACGCGCCACAGCTCCGCGTTGGTGAGCCGATCGCCAATCAGCCCGCGTTCCAACCCGTTCTCGTCGATCTCGCGATGTTCCTCACTTGTGTATGCGGTAACGATGTGTTGGTAAGCGCCGAGGAGGAATCCGCCAGTGCCGCAGGCTGGATCGCAAATCCGATCTCCCAACTGCGGATCGACAAGGCAGCAGATCATCTGAATGATGTGGCGCGGTGTGCGGAATTGGCCGTTCTTGCCCGAGGTTGCAATCTCGGAGAGGAGGTACTCGTACAGATCGCCTTGCGTGTCCTGAAAGGTTTGCCCTTCACGCTGTTCGCGCTCGATCTCGGTATAGATCTCGTCGATGATGCCAGTTGCCTCTACAAGAAGCGATGCCTTTGGCAGAATGAATACGGCATCGTGCATCGCGCGAGCAAACGGGTTTCCATCGCCCCCAAGCGACTTGATGAATGGAAAGACACGATCGCGCACTACGCGAAGCATCTCCTCGGCAGGCAGGTGGCGGAACCGACTCCAGCGGAGTTCTTCTTTGTCGATCTCCACATTGTCGAGCCCCGTAAATCTGCCGTCGAAGAGCGATGTATGCTCGCGCCCGACGAACTCAGCGCGTTGTTGCTCTTCGCGATCCATCGCGTCGAGACGTCGCATGAAAAACAGATAGCTGATCTGTTCGATCGCGGTGAGTGGATTGGCGATCCCGCCAGACCAGAATCTATCCCACAAAGAGTCAACCTTCGAGCGGATCGTCGAGCTTAGCATGGGGGGTGCCTCGATACGAGTGGCAAGTTGGTAGTGATTAGTGTGTAGGGAGAACACCAGTAGGTAGTGAGTAGTGGGGAGCAAGCGGTGCGTAGTGAGGAATGGGCAGGAACTACGATAAACACGGATGCTGTTAGTCCAAGTCCTTGTACGCTCATCACTCTCCGGTCCTCTTTGCGCGTTCGCCTTTGCCTGTTCGCCATTCGGTTCTCCTCACTACGCACTGAGCACTTCCCACTTGATTTCCCCTCGCTGTTCACTACCCACTGCTCTTTCTCTCCAACGCCTTGATCAGTGCATTTAGCATCCGGCCGATTTCGTCCGCAAGATCGAGGCAGGTTGCGATCTCCTCTGTGCTAGCGTATCCCAAGTCCACGCTAATCATGAGTTGTGTCTCAAGCTCCTTCAAGGATCCACGAGATATGCCGAGGAATTGCCGGAATTCCTTTGTCGCAAGACGCCCTTGACCCTCAGCAATGTTACTGGGAACCGACACTGCGGCACGCTGGATCTGCGAAGCGAGCCCGAAACGCTCTGAGCCCGGGAATGCAGCTGTCAGTTTGTAGACTGCGGACACAAGAGCCATCGCCTTCTGCCAAACTACAAGATCCCGATAGCTCGTCACTGTATCCGGTTTGCGCTTGCCGTCACTACTCACTCTTCACTCCCCTCTTGTTTCTTCTTCACCGATCTTGCGCTGTCGTCACTACTCACTACCCCCTATTCCCTATTTTCCACTCACTCTTCTTTCCCCACTCGCTTCTCTTTCTTCACCCATCGAGCGCCCGGCCCCTTGCCCTGAAACTCAATTAGGCCTTCGTCGCGCATCTCCCTTAGCACACGGCGCACCCATCCGTGGCTCACGCCCGGGCACTCTGTTGCGATATCGGCGACACGGAATGGCCCCAGTTTGCGTTCAACAGCTTGCCGTACCTGATGGCTCTTGGCACCACGCCCGGTTCGCAGGGTTCCGACGCGCTGCTCATATTCCCTGTAAGCGGCGAGGATGACGCCCCAGAAGTAGTTCACCCACGGGAATGCATCATGTTTGCCCTCGTGCCATCCTTGCGAGCATCGCTCTAGCGTATCGTAATAGCTCTCCTTTGTCTGCTCGAAGATTCGCTCCAGGCTGATGTAGCGCCCCACATCGTAGCCATGGCGGTAGAGAAGGAGCAGCGTGAGGAGTCTTGAGGTCCGTCCGTTCCCATCGTCGAAGGGATGAATACAGAGAAAGTCCAGGATGGTCAGCGGGATTACCACGAGTGGTTCTCTGGCATCGTGATGGATGGCGTCTTCGTAGCGCTCTGCTAGCTGCTGCATGGCCTCCGCAGTCTCAGATGCAGGCGTCGGACGGAAACGGATACGGCGGGAGTCATCTTTGTATCGCTCGATAATGGCGTTGTCACGCGATTTCCAATTGCCACCAGCTTCGTCGGTGTACTCCATCATCTTGGCGTGAAGGTGTCGGACAGTGTCGGTCGAGAACGTAAGGCGTGCATGATTCCCATGAACAAGGTTTAGCGCGTTTCTGTACCCAAGAATCTCTTGTTCGGAACGATTCAGCGGAGCCGTGTTCTCCTGAACAAGCGCGAGGATTCGCGCGCGCGGGGCGGTGATGCCTTCCAGTCGGTTCGAAGACTCGCCTGACTCGATCATGGCGACCTGTCGCAGGCTTTCGAGGACTTGCGGGCTCTGGCGGGCGAACAAGGTTTGCTTGCCCCTGTACTCGGCAAGTGCCTGAATTGACTTGAGGTCTACGGCGGAGAAGCGTAGCGCTTCTAGATACTTCGGGCTTAGAGAATGCATACGCGCCTCCCGAATAGGGGTACTTTCTCGCGAAGAAGGGGTAGATTCGGCCCTTTAGTGCCCCTATTTTGCCAAAGAGTACCCCTTTTCGAACACACCGGCAAATGGAGCGAAAACGTGCTATGCATCTCTCACCATCTCTCTGGCGAGTGCAAGAATCTCGTCGATCTCTGCATCGGTGAACAGTCCCTGGATACCATTTGGATGAAGCCTGGTGAACGGCTCGTCAACGAGATCGCGCTTCTCAACATGTCGGCGTTGCAAGATGAAGGTTCGCAGCGTGCGGAGGAAGAGGATCTGTCGGCTGGACAGATCCGTATGTGCCGCGATGAATCCGTCGAACCGCTTGCTCACCGTTTCTTCCCACGAAGCGATGTGCTCCAGCTCAAGGATATGACGAATGAGCTGCAGGAAATGTGCGGTCCGGTTGTCGTAGATCTGCTGCAAGCGCTCTTCGGTTACCTGAAGTTCGCTCGATTCGAGCAGCTTAGCGAGTTCGTGGATTTCGTTCCTGGATAGATCTTGGCCGTGTTGCAGTTTACGAAGCACAGGATTCTGCTCGACCAGATCACGGATGAAGCTCTCGATCCGCTCGCGGTAGGCGGCGATGCTGATACGTCCAAAGTCGCCGCCGAGGTCTATTCTTTCCTTAATGACCGTCAGATCCTTGAGGTTTAGCTCCATCCACGGGCTCGATCCGATGGTTCGATATGGCATCAGTGGTGCAAGATGCTCGCTGAGGTTGTGGAGATCCTCGTTGGATGGGGCAATCCACCATTCCTCATTGAGGGCCGCCTCGATCAATTCGCGTTCCCGATTGACAACGTTAACGCTCATTGGCAGTTCATCGAGCTGTGAGCGGACGCTCTCTTTGATGGCCTCAACACGATCGTCTTCTGCTGCGAGGCGCGCGGTGGAGTACTCAACAACGTCGATCTCGAATCGTAGGGTCTTTAGAGCTGTGCTCGCCCGTGCGCGGAGGATTGGAGCGATTGTTGTTCGCAGGAAGGCAATGTTATCGCGGTTCATGTGTCTCCAGAACTCCTCGTCTTCTGCGAGGGTAAGCTCAGCAGATGCCTGCTGGACGATGATATTGCGCTCGGGAAGCGCGGCGAGATCGGCCTGCAAGTCGGTCTTTACCATCTCCACTAGGTCTTTGTCACCGACGCTGAGAGCAGCTTCCATCTGATCGATCCGTGCCCGGAAGAGGCGAACCGGCGCGGAGACTGCGACTTGAGGATCTCTTCCGGCGGGATGCATGTCAAAGTAATCGAAGTTGCCCCAGCAATCGATGATGAGGAAGCGATCTTTCTTGGGACACCAGGGCTTGCGTTGTACGGGATCATCTGGCAGCACGCGAGTTCCGCGGCCGATCATCTGCCAGAACTTGACGTAGGAGTAGACCGGCTTGGCGAATACGAGATTCACGACCTCGTGAATATCGACGCCGGTATCCAACATGTCGACCGAGATGGCGACGCGCGGCATATCCTTGTTCTTGAACTGGTCCAGTAATCCGCCCTTTCCGTGCACTCGCGAGTCCTCTGATACGAGCAC
>JAGGXO010000032.1 GCA_021163015.1 Candidatus Bipolaricaulota bacterium | reverse complement strand
CTCTCGGAAGCACCTGCAGCAAATGGAGAAGTGGCTTTCCGAGCAGCCGCACATCGATGTGTTGTACGTGCGATATAACGATGTTCTTACCGACCCACGCGCACAGGCAACGCGCGTCTCGCGTTTCCTGGACGATTGTGTAGACCCGGAACGGATGGCAAGCGCCGTCGATAAGCGGCTCTACCGACAGCGAGCGTAAAAAAGGGGACAGGCACCTTTTCTCTTGTCGTCTAGGGTGAGAAAATGAGCCACTCCCCGCGTGAGGAGCCAGTCCCTACGCGAAAAACGAGCCTGTCCCTTTTCTTGTCTCTTCGCGGGTGGATGGTATAGAATCAGCGCTGTACGCGCGACCAAAGGGAGGTAGTAATGGCTCTCACATGCGGCCTTGTTGGCCTGCCGAGTTGTGGGAAGACGACGATCTACAACGCGATAACCGCTGCTGGGGCGGGAAGCTACGATGGCTCAGAGATGAATCGCGCCACGATAAACGTTCCCGATTCGCGCATTCAGCCGCTCGTCGATATGTACAACGCTCCCAAGATCGTCCCTGCTACATTGGAAGTGGTGGACATCCCCGGACTGAGGGAGGGCTCTACTGCAGGCAATGGCCGCGGGAATAAGCTCCTCGCTCACATCAAGGATGTCGATGCCGTCGTGCACGTGGTGCGCTGCTTCGTGGACCCGAGCGTGCCGTTCGAGTACGAGACGATCGACCCGGCGCGCGATGTAGAAACGATTGACCTCGAACTGATGGTCGCCGATAGTCAGACGCTGCAGAACAAGATCAATCGCCTTACGAAGATCGCCCGAGCAGGAGATAAGGAAGCGGCGCACGAAATAGTTGACTGCCAGAAGGCCCTTTCCGGGTTGAACGAGGGTGTCCCTGCCCGCAAGCAGGGCCTGAACGAGCATGAACTTGGAAGCGTGTACGACTGCAATCTTGTCTCCCTGAAGCCAGTACTGTACGTGGCGAACATCAAGTCGGTTGCGGATGAGGAAAACGAGTATGTGCGCGCACTTGCTGAGATCGCATCATCTGAAGGGGCGGAGATGATCAGCGTCTGCGGCCAGGACGAAGCGGAGATCAGCCAGCTCGATCCGGAGGACCAAAAGGAGTTCCTGCGCGAGTTGGGTTTGAAGGAGTCATCGATGGAGAGGCTAATCCGCGCTGCCTATCGCATGCTCGGCCTGGTCAACTTCTTCACCGCTGGAGAGAAAGAGGTGCACGTGTGGACTTGCCGCAGAGGAGACAAGGCCCCCGTTGCTGCTGGCAAGATCCACTCCGACATGGAGCATGGCTTCATCCGCATGGAAGTGATCCGCTACGAGGACTTGATCGAGCTTGGAAGCGAAGCGGCGGTGGCCAAGGCGGGAAAGCAGCGGATCGAAGGAAAGGATTACGAGGTGCAAGACGGTGACATAGTAGTCATCCGCTTCAGCCCACCGAAGAAGTAACAAGCAGGCAGAGACGGTCTATCGGGTTCTGATAAGCGTCCGCAGATGGCTGAGTGGCTATCTGGAATACATGATGGCCAGAGCAGATGCCTGGATCGATTCCTGCTACGTAGCGCTTCGAGTTGGCCGTCCGACGTATCTGGCTCATGAGGAGCCGAAGCGGTGGAGTGTCCTTGTGAAGGCTATTTCAAGCTCATGAACACGTCAGGACGAAGGTTTTCCAATCGTTTCCCCAGATTCCACCCGGTGAGTCACGAAAGGATCATTGTTGTGCGCTCTACGTTGTTATTGGTGAGCATGGGGGCGTGAGTTGACGTTGACTTTGTAGAGGATGATCGCCTAGAATGTCCTGCCGACCTGAGTGACTAGGGTTCCGCTGCATTCGCAGGACTGGTCCAAGCGTCACACAAGCCATTGCGCGTAGCACCTTAACGGACAAAAGCCGGGAGGGGTTGGGTTGGTAACCGCTCTACGACTTTGTTGCGTGTACAAAAGGGGTGCTACGATGAGATTATCTTCACATACGCGTGCCGTTCTTCAGGCGCTCTTGGTCACCTTCCTCTGGTCAACATCTTGGGTGCTGATCAAGCACGGGCTACGCGAGATTCCGGCGTTGACCTTCGCCGGCCTTCGGTATATGATTGCATTCGCGATCTTGCTTCCAGGCTTGTGGAGGCATCGGGATGAGGTCCGGGCACTTGGAGCGAGGCAGTGGATGGGACTGATTTCCCTGGGGGTTGTATTCTATACGTTCACTCAGGGCGGGCAGTTTCTTGTGCTGAAGTACCTTGAGGCGACCACTTTTAGCCTCCTGTTGAGCTTTACACCCGTATTGGTTGCTCTTGTTGGTGCATTTACGCTGAAGGAGATTCCTCCACGACTTCAATGGGTTGGAATGGCTGTCTTTCTCACTGGTGCAATCCTCTATTTCTCTCCTCTCTCGACCGTGCAGGGCAGCGCTCTTGGATTTGCCTTGGCTGCAATGACGCTTCTTGCAAACAGCGCTTCTGCGTTGCTTGGCCGCTCCGTGAATCGAGCGAAGACAACTTCGCCAATTGTTGTTACCGGAATCAGCATGGGAGTCGGAGCACTCTGCCTCTTCACGATCGGCGTGGGGACACAGGGTCTCCCATCACTAAGTCTTCGTGGATGGGGAATCGTCGTCTGGCTGGCCGTTGTCAATACAGCCCTGGCGTTCACCTTGTGGAATCGAACTCTCCGAGTCCTCTCCGCGGTGGAATCGAGCATCATCAACAACACGATGCTGATCCAGATTGCCGTACTGGCTTGGCTATTCCTGGGAGAAACACATGGCATATTGTCAATCCTTGGCCTGCTTCTCGCCGCTGTAGGAGCCATTCTGGCGCAGCTGCGACGACAACAGTCGATGCAGAGGGCTCCATCATTGGATAGGTAAGGTCGTCTTATCCTAGACTGAAGTTCCCCACGATTTCGGGCCTGACCTTGAGGAGAACTTCGGTCTGGCGCTTTCCTTGGCGACTCTGTGCCTGCCTATGCCGGCGAGGCAGACAGACCTCTGCGTAAGAATGCTTTTGTCCCTTGTCCCCCATTGTCCATCACTGCCTCACTCCTTCGCGCAAGGTCTTTCTTGATGGATAATGCTAACGCTTCTTCCCTGTTTGGCGTATACTCCCAGGATTATATCGCTAGGAAGGAGGTTGACAAGGTTTATGCTGAGGGCGAGTTCGAAGACTGTAAGTATCGAGATATGCGCCGAATTCCGTTCGGTTTG
>JAGGXO010000029.1 GCA_021163015.1 Candidatus Bipolaricaulota bacterium | reverse complement strand
GAGCTGGAGCACGCGAAGTGCATCCTCGTCACCGGATCCAACACCACCGAAACCCACCCGGTGATTGGCGCCCTCATTCGCAAGGCAGTCCACCAACACGGGGCGAAGTTGATCGTCGTCGATCCGCGAAAGATCGACCTGGTTAAGGATGCCACCCTGTGGCTCCGACAGAAGAATGGAACAGACGTAGCGTGGATGAACGGGATGATGAACGTCATCTTGAGCGAAGGACTACAAGACGAGAAGTTTATCAACGAGCGCACCGAGGGGTTCGACGAGTTCCGTAAAGTGATTGAACAGTACACCCCAGAGAAGGTGGAGAAGATCACAGGCATCCCTGCGGACCAACTGCGGGAAGCGGCACAGATCTACGCCATCGCTGAGACCTCCTCGCTCATCTACTCGATGGGAATCACGCAGCACACAACCGGGACGGATAACGTCCTCTCTACTGCAAACCTGGCAATGCTCACCGGGAATGTCGGGAAGGCATCCACCGGTGTCAATCCACTGCGCGGGCAGAACAACGTGCAGGGGGCATGCGATCTGGGCTGTCTACCCAACGTCTACTCCGGTTACCAGAAAGTGGCAGACCCGGCAACGCAGGCAAAGTTCGAGGAGATTTGGGGCGCAAAGCTTTCACCCAAGGTTGGACTCACCATCGTCGAGATGATGCATGCTGCAGCGGAAGGCAAAGTGAAGGGGATGGTCGTCATGGGCGAGAACCCGATGGTCTCCGACCCGAACCTGAACCACGTGGAGGAGGCGTTGAAAAACCTCGAATTCCTCGTCGTGAGCGACATTTTCCTGAGCGAGACCGCACAGCTTGCTGATGTCGTTCTACCCGCGGCGTCGTTCGCCGAGACAGAAGGGACGTTCACCAACACCGAGCGACGCGTGCTGTTGTTGCGCAAGGTCGTCGATTCACCGGGAGAGGCGCTCCCCGACTGGGAGATCGTGTGTAAGCTTGCCGATCTATTCGGCTATCACATGCACTACAATAACGCCGCCCAGATCATGGATGAAATCGCCTCCATAACTCCAATATACGGAGGGATCCATCATCATCGCCTCGTGCCAGACGGCCTGCAATGGCCATGCACAAGCGACGATCACCCCGGCACGATGTATCTCCACAAGGGGAAATTTAGCCGTGGGTTGGGCAAGTTCCATCCGGTCGATTTCATCGAGCCGGCGGAGCTTCCGAACGATGAGTACCCGTTCATCCTCTCAACTGGCCGGATCCTGTTCCACTACCACACTGGAACAATGAGCCGCCGGGTAGACGCGCTGAATTCGTTTGTCAACGAAGGGTATGCGGAGATCCATCCAAGCGATGCGTCCCGTCTTGGTCTGAAGGACAAGGGCCGGGTTAAGGTTCGCACCCGTAGGGGTGAGATCGTAACTATGGCAAAGGTGACGGAAAGGGTGGCGGAAGGATCAGTGTTCGTGCCGTTCCACTTTGCCGAGGCAGCAGCAAACAGGCTCACTAATGACGCCCTGGACCCAAGAGCGAAGATCCCAGAGTTCAAGGTTGCTGCCTGTCAAATCGAGAAGGCGTAGCACAAACCAATTTGTAAGGAGGTTTCTTCAATGGAAATCGAGTGCAAGAATCCAGCAACGGTTGCTGATAGCCTGACGCGGACGGTGTGTGTTGCAAAAACGCAAGCAAGCGCACTGAAACTGACGATCCTCGGTATCTTCGCCGGGGTGTATATCGGCTTTGGTGCGGAGCTGGCGATAATGGTCACTCACGATATGGCTAGCTTCCTCGGTGTGGGCATGGCCAAACTGATCGGCGGAGCGGTCTTCAGTGTAGGCCTGATGTTAGTTGTCATCGCTGGAGCGGAGCTGTTCACTGGGAACAACCTCATCTTCCTCTCCGTCCTCGATCGGCAAGTAGGGGTGAGCAGGCTGCTGCGTAACTGGACAATAGTCTACTTCGCAAACTTGGTCGGTTCGCTCCTGCTTGTGCTCCTCATGTACTGGAGCGGTCTATGGAAGACCGATGGCGGACTCGTGGGCGCCAAGGCACTGGCGATCGCAAATGGCAAGGTAAATCTGACATTCCTGCAGGCGTTTGCCCGCGGCATCATGTGTAACTGGCTCGTCTGCCTTGCTGTGTGGATGGCCGTTTCGGCGCGCACAGTGATCGGGAAAGTGTGGGCGATCTTCTTCCCGATCATGGCGTTTGTAGCGAGCGGGTTTGAGCATAGTGTCGCCAATATGTTCTTCATCCCCATGGGCTTGGTAATGAAGGGACAGACGGCGATCGTTGCAACAGCGGGCCTTGCCGACAAGCTTTCTCACCTGACAATTGGAGGGATGGTGATGAACCTGATCCCGGTTACGTTGGGAAACATCATCGGCGGCGCGTTCTTCGTGGCTACTCTGTATTGGGTCGTTTACCTGCGTAGCGCAAAGAGCACCTAGGACATATCGACGTGTGGCCGCGAGGATCATCTCGCGGCCACGCATTTCCTCAGCTTGGATACAGCAATGAAACGGTTCATACAACGCTTATCTGACAGACTGACAAAGCCTGTCACAGCCCAGCTTATCGTCGGACTCGCAGGAACGCTGTCTGTAAACGGGGAGAAGAGCCTCGCGCGCGGGAAGATCCGTGCCATCGACAATGTGATATTGTACCTGAAAGAGGAATGTGTAGTCACAGCAGACGTGCGGCCATTTCAGCGGGCAGACGCCTTGCCGGCAACTGTGCGAGCCGTAGATCTGGGGATAGGCTAAGCATATGTCTGCGCGGATTTGTCCGCGGAGAAGGGCTAGACATCTATTCGTATGAGGAGAGGATAATCACATGAGCGCGGCAGCAACCCTGATCATCCTCGCCGGCGGCGAGTCTAAACGGATGGGACAACCCAAGCACCTGCTTACAACTCCTCGTGGAGAGACGATCATCGAGCATCTCGTCACCGAACTCGGGCGGTTGTTCGATGAGACTCTGATCGTCGGGCGCAACCTCCCAATCCCTCCGGCCAATGTGCGCATGGTAGAGGACACGCAGCTTGTCCGCAGCCCCTTAGTCGGCATCTACAGTGGCCTTCTTGCCGCCAAGACCGTGCTCTCGTTTGTTGTTGCCTGCGACATGCCATTCGTACGCGGTGAGCTCGTGGAATACATCGTCTCCAGGTCGTGCAATGTGGATGTTTGTGTCCCAATCGTTCGTGGGTACTACGAACCGCTGTGCGCCGCCTACCGCCAGAGCGCCATTCCAGCAATAGCGAGGGCGATCGAGCGCGGCGTGTTCAAGGTGACTGCTCCGTACAGCGCTCTGAATCTCCGCCTGATCTCGGAGGAAGAGATCAGGCTCTTCGATCCAGGTCTTGCCTCATTTACGAACCTGAACGTCCCGCGCCAGCTTCCGCTGTTGACACAGATCTAGCATCCGCGTTTTTTGCTTCTAGGTTACTTACCTGTTGGACCTTGCCCCACACAGCTCCTCAAACAGCACCGTCCCTGTCATATCTAGATCCCCACGGCCCATTAATGCCTCTCTTGGCATATTGCCTTGCAGTACTGCATCAGACACGTATACTCTGCTCCAAGCGGTCAGTAGACTAGTCCACAGGCTGTGGACCCATGGGAAGCTGAATGCGGAAGGAACGAAGGCTATGCCAGTGTGAGAGTAGGGCATAGCCTTGCTGTGCCGGATGGAAGTGTAGCATGTGATTTATTAGGTTGAAGGTTGTGCATTGAGAGTGCGTCTTGTTGGTGCGGTCGGATGATCGCTTTGGTGTCTTTTCGTAAGCGTCAAGAGGAGGGACTACTGGGATATATCGTACCGCTTCTCCAAAGAGAAGCTGCATGCCGAGTGAATTGTCTCACACCCCCAAAGATCGGGAAACGCCATCGAGTTTCTCGGGGATCACCTACCGCAATAAGCCCAATCCGGTCTTTTGACTGCGTGAATCCCGAATGCGGCGTGGGCACAATTGGCCGTTACTGTTTTGTATCGAACACACCACCAAGAACCGTACTAGGCAAATGTTGGAGGAGACGATGAAACTGGAGGATCTACGCAAGATTAGGGAGCAGGCGGCGAAGGGGCTTTCCCTGCGCACAGGTGAAGCACGATTAAAGGTGATCGTGGGAATGGGTACCAGCGGTATCGCTGCTGGAGCGCGCGATGTGCTGGCGGCATTTCTTGATGAGATAGGCAAACGTGACCTGCGCGATGTGATGGTCACACAGACCGGAGAACGTGGTCTATCCTCTTCAGAGCCTGTCGTAGAAGTGCGGCAAGCCGACGGTACGGTAGTAGTGTACGGCGACATGACAGCGGATAGAGCACGCCGAGTAGTTGCCGGGCACATCGTAAATGGGAATCCCGTCTCCGAATACACGATCGAAGTGAGGGAAAGATGACAGGCAATGCACACGGCAAATCATGCAATCAAGACGAAAGGGAGGATTCCAAGTGAAGGAGATACTCATTCGAATCGACGGTAAGGAAGTGGCCGCTCCAGCCGGGAGCACAATCCTGGAGGTAGCCCAACAACAGGGCATTCCCATCCCCACATTGTGTCATCTCGATGGCCTAAGCGATATCGGTGGCTGTCGAATGTGTATCGTCGACGTGGACGGGAAGATAGTTACTTCCTGCACAACTAAGATCGCGGCAGGGATGGAGGTAATCACCAACAATGACCGCTTGGCGGAGCTACGACGACTCAATCTGGAGCTTATCTTTGCCGAACGAAACCACGTATGCTCCATGTGCGTTTCCAACAATCATTGCGAACTGCAGGATTTAGCCTGCGATCTAGGGATGCAGAACGTAGAAGTACCGTACGCATATCCAAGGTTATCGCTGGACGCCACCCATCCAAAGTTCATCATAGACCACAATCGTTGCATACTGTGCGGGCGCTGCGTGCGAGTCTGCGCTGAGATCGAGGGCGCACATGTCTGGGGGATCGCCGGACGCGGCAGTGAGGCACGCGTGATCACCGAGTTGGGCGTTGATTGGGGGGATGCCGAGAAGTGCACCGACTGCGGTAAGTGTGTCGAGGTTTGTCCCACCGGAGCAATCGTTGAGAAGGGCAAGGCAACAGCAGAAATGGTGAAACATCCAGAACTCGTCACGACTCTGAAAGAGAGGAGGGAGAATGACTAAGGTAAGAGTGGCCACCGTATGGTTCAGTGGTTGTGCGGGATGTCATATGTCATTCCTCGACCTCGATGAGCTGATGATCGACCTAGCCGACCGCATAGAAATAGTGAAGAGTCCTGTTGTAGACACAAAGGAGTTCCCAGCAAATGTTGACGTTACGCTCATCGAAGGCGCGATCGGCAATGAGGAGCATGTTGAGTTGGTGCGCGAGATACGCAAGCGATCGAAGATCGTCATCGCTCTTGGTGATTGCGCAGTAACTGGCAATGTCCCCGCGATGCGGAATGGCATTCCCGTAAATGAGCTACTTGAAGAGGTGTACGGGAAGGAGAGGACGACAACTGGCACGATTCCAAACGAAGTCGTGCCGCGTCTGGAAGATCGCGTATGTCCGGTGCACGAGGTGATCCCGGTGGACTATTTCCTTCACGGTTGCCCACCTCCAGCAGCGGTAATAGGAAAGGCCTTGCTGGCATTACTTGATGGGAAGGTTCCAGAATTGACGGGCCGCGAGCTAAAATTCGGCTAAAGGAGCAGATATGAACAAAGAAATACGAATCGATCCGGTAACGCGCATCGAGGGGCATGCCAAGATTACCATCTATCTTGACGATGCCGGAGAAGTTAACGATGCTCATTTTCATGTCACTGAATTGCGCGGGTTTGAGAAGTTCTGTGAAGGACGAACCCTGTGGGAGATGCCCTCGTTGACCGCGCGGATCTGTGGAATCTGTCCGGTCAGCCATATCCTCGCTTCCGCAAAGACAGGAGATGCTATTCTCGCCGTCCGCATACCCAAGGCGGCCGAGCTCCTGCGTCGACTAATGAATGCTGCGCAGTTTGTTCAGTCACATGCACTGAGCTTCTTCTATCTCTCCGCACCGGATATGCTCCTTGGTTGGGACTCCGACCCAGCACAACGCAACGTTATCGGACTCATCGGCGCAAACCCTGATCTTGCCCGCAAAGGGATCCGTCTGCGCTCATTCGGTCAGCAGATCATCGAACGCCTGGGGGGGAAGAAGATCCACCCAGCCTGGGCCGTGCCAGGAGGAGTGAATAGCTCTCTTTCCAAAGAAGACGTAGATTTCATCAAGGCGAATCTGCCCGAAGCACTGGAAACGACTCGCGTCACACTTGATCTCTTCAAGTCCTCGTTTGTCAATGAAGAGACACGCGGAATGCTCAGTGACTTCCCAAGCCTATTCATGGGGCTTGTCTCCGCAGATGGGACATGGGAACACTATGAGGGAAACATACGGATTGTCGACTCACAAGGTAACATTGTCGTTGATCAGTTTGACCCGGCTCACTATCCAGAGATTGTGCAAGAAGCCTCGGAAGGATGGAGCTACCTGAAGTTCCCCCACTACGCTCCACTGGGATATCCGGAAGGGATGTACCGTGTCGGTCCACTAGGTCGAGTAAACGTATGTGACAGGTTCGGCACGCCGCTTGCCGATGCTGAACTGGAGGAATTCCGTGCTGGCACTCAAGAGCGCTCTGGCAGAGTATTCGACTATCACTACACGCGACTAATGGAGATACTTGCCTCGTTGGAACGCATGGAGCGCTTGATCAACGATGAGCGTATCCTGTCCCCGCGCATCCGCGCCGAAGCAGGAATCAACGAACTTGAAGGCGTGGGCATTCATGAGGCTCCGCGCGGTACGTTGTTCCACCACTACAAAGTCGATCCCAACGGTGTTATCCAATGGGTGAATCTGATCGTCTCCACCGGGCAGAACAATCTCGCGATGAATCGCTCCATCAAGGAGATTGCTCAGCAACACATCCACAACGGCAAGTTCGATGAGGGTATCCTGAACCGGATCGAAGGGGGTATCAGGGCATTTGATCCGTGCCTATCATGTTCCGTGCATGCTGTAGGCCAAATGCCACTCATGCTAGAGCTAGAGGGCCCTGACGGAGAAACACTGGATAGACTGGTCAGAGACTGACATGGACCTTGTTATCGGAGTGGGGAACACATTGCGGCGGGATGATGGCCTGGGGCCATTCATTGCGAACTCCTTGCCGCCAATGCCAGGAGTAGCGACCCTAGCCGTTCACCAACTGACAGCGGATCTAATAGAGTACGTGAGCCATGCCAGGAGGGTGCTGTTCATCGACGCAAGCACAACTGGCGAGGAGATTGCCATTAAGCCTGTGATCGAGAGAAACTCTCCTCCTGGACACGTTTTCGGCCCAGCAGCACTGCTTGGCCTGGCCAGGGGCATACATGGCAGTGCCCCAGATGGATGGCTCTTGCCCGTGCCTGGATTCAATTTTGATTTCGGGGAGGAATTGAGCCCTGCGGCGGCCACCGTCGTTCCTGCTGCTAAGAAGGCTGTTTTGGACTGGATCAATGATGGGGAGGAACCCTGTTCGCACCCCAGGATCGACAATGTTGAATGAGGAGGTACACGTGAATGAAGTCCTGAAGAAGTATCCTTCCGCAACGAGGGAGGACTTGCTGGATATCCTGCACGACATCCAGGAGAGCGATCCGCACCACTACCTGAGTGACGCAGCCTTGTCCGATGTTGCAGCGCATCTTGGGATGGACCTTGCGGATATCAAGGGGACCGCAAGCTTCTACTCCATGTTTAGCTTCTCCCCGCGCGGGAAACACGTGATCCGCATCTGTGATTCTCCCCCATGTCAGCTTCTTGGAGCGACGACCATACTTCAGAAGCTAATTGACGTTCTGGGGATAGCCGTCGGTGAGACGACCAGCGATGGCTTGTTCACTCTGGAGACGGCGAGTTGTCTCGGCGTATGCGGAGTTGCTCCCGCAATGATGATTGACCAGGAGACGTATGGAAATCTTACCCCCACGCGAATTGCTGAGATCATCGAACAAATTAGGAGGGAAGATGAAGCTAGCTAGAAGCCTAGTACTAATCGAGATCGAAGAAGACTCCCTCCTCGCCGGCGCAAAGGCAGTGGAGCAGGCGTTCTCTGCTGCCATAGAAGAGCAAGGGCTGGCGCAAGAGATCCGCGTGGCGGAGACGGGGAATCTGGGGATCATAGGACGCGGTGTAGTTGTCGTGATCTACCCAGAAGGGACTACGTATGTAGGTGTAACCGAGGCAGATGTCCCAGAGATCGTCTCGGAACACTTGCTGAAGGGTCGCCCGGTCAAGCGACTGCAGGCGTGCTTGGCTCCATGCCGAGATCGCGAGAAGAAAGGTTTAGGGCTTACGCGCGAGCAACCACGCATCGTCCTCAAGAACTGCGGGATCATCGATCCAGAGAGTCTCGAAGAAGCCATTGCTGTAGGAGCCTACGAGGCGGTGGAAAGGGTCCTGACAGAGGGAATATCGCCGGCTGGAGTCATTGACGAGGTCATTCAGTCCGGCCTGCGCGGACGTGGCGGCGCGGGATTTCCTACTGGGAAGAAGTGGTCATTCACTGCTCCTGGAGAGGAGAAATACCTCGTGTGCAATGCCGACGAGGGCGAACCCGGAACGTGTAAGGACCGCCTCATTCTGGAAGGAGACCCGCACCGACTGATCGAAGGAATGCTCCTCGCTGGCTATGCCATCGGAGCGAAGAAAGGCTACATATACATCCGGGGCGAATACACGCTCCCCATTGGTAGGATGACACGAGCGATAGAGCAAGCGCGAGCCAATGACCTGCTGGGTGACCACATCCTAGGATCGGACATCTCATTTGATATCGAGATCAAGAAGGGAGCTGGGGCTTACGTCTGCGGCGAGGAGACGGCACTTATCGAATCAATTGAGGGCAAACGCGGGTATCCACGCCTAAAGCCCCCTTATCCAGGGCAAATGGGACTGCGCGGAAAGCCAACCGTGGTCAACAATGTAGAGACGCTGGCTAATGTAGCGCCGATTATCCTCAATGGAGCTGATTGGTTCCGCTCGTTCGGCACCAAGACCTGCCCTGGCACCAAGGTGTATACGATTCTGGGACACGCCGCCAACCCAGGGCTGATCGAGGTAGAGATGGGAACATCGCTGCGGGAGATCGTATATGAATACGGCGGCGGGATCCGCAATGGGAAGGACTTCAAGGCAGCGCTGATCGGAGGCGCAGCAGGAGCTTTCGTCGATGAGGCCGGCCTCGATGTGGCGATGGATTACGACAATCTACGGGACTATTCCGCAGTGCTCGGTTCGGGAGCGATCCTGGTCCTAGATGAGGATGCTTCCATCGTCGAGCTGCTGCAAGGAATCCTGCATTTCTTTGCACACGAATCATGTGGCCAATGCGCCACATGTCGCAGTGGCACCGATCGGTTGGTGGACATACTCAGCCGCTTCTGCTCAGATGCAGGAACTGAGAAGGATCTAGACCTCCTGCTTCGCGTCTCCAAGTTGATGCAGGAAGCGTCGTTCTGCCCCCTCGGGCAGTCGCCGGTGATTCCGATCGAGAGCGCTCTGCGTGCATTCAAACAGGAATTCCTAGACTACAAACCGGTACTGACACATTCTTGACCGTGAGACAAAGACCGCCCGGTGGCACACCTCGCACGCCACCGGAGCGGCCATCCTCTACTCGTCATTCAACCGCTCGGTCATTGCGCGGCGAAGCGCGTCCGTCGTCGCTTTGGTGAGAGGACTATCGATACGAGAAAGATGATTGTAGACATCACGGCGATCGATGAACCAATCGGAAGATCGGCAATAAGCGAGAGTAGGAAACCAAACAGCGCTGACGCGGCACCAAGTACAGGGGCGAGCAAGAAGACCTTCTTGATATCGTAGAGCAACTGGTACGCCGCCGAAGCGGGCAAGATCATCAGTGTGTAGATGAGGAGCCCGCCAGTGATCTGCAGAGAGAGAGCAACAACGATCGCGGTCAGAAAGAGAATAAGATAGTAATGGACTCGTGTGTTGATTCCAGAGGCCGCGGCAAGCTTGCGGTCAAGAAGGATTGCCAAGAACTCCTTGCCGAACCCGATAAGAACGATAACCAACGTGGCCGCAAGAACAGCCAGCTTGTACACATCACTCATCGTGATTCCGAGGACGCTCCCCCACAAGAGTGACAGGGCCCCATTTCCCACTCCTGCACTCGGTGCGAAGCTGAGGAATATCAGTCCCAGCGCCATCATCAGCGGAAAGATCGCCCCGATGATGCTGTCCGCATCCAGCCTGGACATCTCGGATAGCGGGCCGAGAATCGTCGCCGCAGCCACAGCAAAGAGCATTGCCATCCACAGTGGATCGACGCTCGCCAGCAATAGACCAAGCGCTGCCCCAGCAAATGCGGCGTGCGACATGGCGAATCCAAGCGCGGAGAGCTTCATCCGCACAACAAAGACCCCCATGGTGCTACACATCATCCCGGCAAGCAAGCTGCCAATGAGCGTGGGAAGTACTATATGGAGAGGAATGCCGAGCATTACGCGGCCTTGACAAGCAGTGGTTCTTCCACGCTGTCAGGAACAATTCTGCCGGCAACGACTGTAACCACTCGCTCGGAAGCAACGAGAAGTGGGCCAGATTCATGGCTGACAAAGAGCGTCGTCAATCCCAATTGACGGTGAATGCTCAAGATGAGGCGGGATATCTCCCCTTTTGCGTCTGGGTCAAGGTTCGTCAGCGGTTCATCAAGCAGAAGCAAGCGTGGCTGGCGGGCGATCACGCGCGCCAGGAGAACCTTGCGCTGCTGGCCGCCTGAAAGGCGCCCGATCGGTCGGCGAGACAGGGCGTCCGCACCCACCGAGGTCAACGCATCCATCGCCAGTTGGCGATCTTTGTGATGAGGAGCGCGAAACGGGCCGATCCCCGCAAAGCGCCCCATCAGGACAACATCTCGTGCCAAAAACGGGGTGGCGGGAGGAAAGAACATGTCCTGCGGCAGATAGGCGATCTGACGCCGCAGGCGATGGCTTCCAGGAGTTACTTGCTCCCCCAAGACGCGCACCTCCCCTTCAGTGATCGGCAGCAGGCCGTTAATGACTTCCAGAAGCGTTGTCTTTCCCGCTCCGTTCGGACCGATGATCGCCACCATCTGGCCCCGATCAGCGCTGAGAGATACATTGTGCAAGGCGGGCGTTCGTTCACCTTCGTAGACCGCTGATACGGCGCTGAGCCTTACGACACTGTCCACGTGAACAACTCCTCAAGAGGACGCATTGCCGTGCGACGACTCTCCGAAACAAGCTCGCCACAACGAAAGTCTTCCAGCGCCTCGGGACGGATCGCAATCGTCACTTTGTGCCCATCATCTGACTCGAAGTGTGCCCGAGGCTGAGCAGCATCAGTCACCAGCAAGTTCCCCTTGCCAGTCGTGCAACCAGTTCCGATCTGCACCCCATCGGTTAGACAGGAGAGTGGGGTTGTGCTCCCTGTTTCAGAAGTGGCGCGGATGCCGAAGTAACCGGGGCTGTTCAGCAGGTCAAGAGCCAGAAGCCCCATGCGAATTCCAGCAACGAGAAACGGACCCAGATGCCCGTGCAGATGCGTTCCACGCTCGATCATTTGATCGAGATCCGCATTCTTGGGATCAATCTTCAAGGTTTCCACTTCTTCTCCTCTACTCGATGGGCTCTATCGCTGAGAACAGGCTGCCGGCATTGCGCTCGAACAGGTCAAGAACCGTGGCTGTTCCGGGCATCGCCCCTGGAAAGTTAGATAGCACAACATGCACTGCCCCCACCTCACGCGCCAACTTAGCTCCAAAATCGATCCCACTTTGTAGGTTATCGATCACGATGCGGACTTCCTTTTCCTCCCCTACCTTAGCAAGAGCAACAAGATCCTTGACCGACAGATTCGCTGGAATCCCATAGGTCGCCGCGACATCGAACCCAAGCCACGCAACAAACGACCTCTGCCACTGCATGCAGATGACCGGGATATTCGCAACCCCTGCCTCATTTGCCTTATCCTTGAGGGATGAAGCTAGGGAAGTCAGCGCATCTGTGTATCTGCCCGCGTTTGCCTGCAACGTATCGGTAGCATCAGGGAGGAGAGAGACCAGTGCAGCCTTGATCGCGTCGATTTTCGCCGCAGCACTGTCTGGCGTGCTCCAATCACCCTTGACTTGCAGCGTCTTCACGGACGCGTTACCTACTCCCAAGAGGAGAGAGTCCATCCATGGCTCAAAGCCAGAATAGACAACGAGCGAAGCGTGTGTTACCGCTGCGACATCGCTTGGACGCAAGTCGTAGTTAGCGGGGCAAAAACCAGAGGGGATGATCGTGACAACATTAACGAGATCCCCACCGACTGCCTGCACAAATTCTCCCAGCACGGCGTGAGTAGCGACAACGGTCATCGTTGCTGATGCCGCAAACCCTATGCCCAGTAGCACTAATAGCAATGCTCCTATCACGTACAACTTTTTCATCGCATGCTCCTTCGACAGTTTATTCTTACAGCTAAACAATCTTCTTGCCTGTTGACGTTGCGGCAATCTCCTCGTGCTTCACCCCTTTCAGGCTCTGCAGCTTGTCGGCCAATGATTGAATAGCTCTTCCTTCGCCCTTTACAGCTATGAACTCCAGGCAATTACTACCATCAAGATGAATGTGCGTAGTTGAGATCACCTGAGGAATCGCCTGATGCTGGATCTCGGTGATCTCCTCAGCGAGTCCGGGCCGATGGTGATCGTAAAGGAGCGTGATTACGCCTGCGACCTCATCTCCCTCTTCCCACTCGCGGCTGATCAACTGACGGCGAATGCCGTCCCTGATCGCTTCCGATCGGTTGGCATACCCGCGCGCGACAATGAGTCGATCAAACGCACTGAGAAGATCGCTCTCAAGCGAGACACTGAAGCGAACCACTTGTCCCATTAGTAACACTCCTAATAATATTCGTAACACGAAGTCTACTAGTTCCCAATGCCGCAGTCAATAGCTAGTCGGTATGGCAATGGACATATGCCCCTAAGAGCATGCAAGAAGTGCATCTGCTCCACGAAAGCCGGCATCGCGTAAATAAGGTCGTTCAAGCGGAGGCAGTACTGTGTGAGTACAGACATGACAATCGGAATTCTGCGGCAATAACGGCGTAACTAAACGGCTCAATCGCGCTTCCTTTCTCAGGTTTCGTAGAATCCGGGCCTCCGGTCGCCGAGCCGATCATTGTACGCGTTGAGTGCTTTGTTACTAGCCTCCAGTGGGTCGATCACCACGGACTCCGCCCTCTCCTCCGTTGGCGAAAGGGACACAAGGATCTCCCCGCTGGGTGAGACGATCTGGCTCTCTCCGGTGAAGTGAAGCGCTTCATCGGTACGCGATTCTTCACCCACTCTATTGGCAGTGGCTGTAAATACACCGTTTTCCAGCGCGCGCACGCGCATCGTAAGCTGCGCGTAGATGGGCATAACAAGATTCGCCGGATGAGCTATCACCTGTGCTCCCCTGATAGCCAGCGTCCGGGCAGCTTCGGGGAAGAAATGGTCGAAGCAGATCATCATTCCCACCTTGGCCAGGCCGATGTCAACTACGGGAAACGGCAGATCTCCAGGAGAGAAGATCTCCTTCTCGTGATAAAACAGGTGTATTTTGCGGTAACGTGCAACCAATCCATCAGGACCGACGAGGACGGCAGCGTTGTACACCCTTCCGCGATCGATCTCCGGAAGCCCAGCACAAATGAAGGCATCAAACTTGCGAGCTGCTTCGATCAGCCGCGACACTGTCAGCCCACCAAGCACAGGCTCTGCAAGTGACCTTGCCTCCGCCGCTAATCTAAACTGATATCCAGTAGCAAACAGCTCTGGCAATACCCACAGATCGCTTGAGACCTGTCCAATGATTGAGATGGCTCGATCGATGTTCTCTTCGACCGCACCGAATATGGGTCTCATTTGAACGACGCCGACTTTCATGCATGGATGATACCCTTTCTGAGAACGAGAAACGAAGGCCTCACTCACCAGCAAACGGACGCGGAATGCGTCCTGAAAATTGGTCCATTTTACCGTGTTCTACACACACATCCGAGGGTACAATGCGGCCACAAGTTCCAATACTACCTGTGTGTGGAGGGGGCAAGATGAGGGTTACGATTACAGCAATCAAAGCGGACGTAGGAAGCATTGGCGGGCACCTAGTTCCAAGCGAAGCACTCTTGGCGCGCGTTAGGAAAACGGTGGAAGAGAAAGGAAAAGGCTTGATAATCGATCACTTCATCGGCCACACCGGGGACGACATTGCGATCCTGCTAACGCACGATCGTGGATCGGGAGACGAACAGATCCATCGCTTGGCGTGGGACGCGTTTCGTGCGGGAACAGAGACAGCCAAGAAGCAAGGGTTATACGGAGCAGGACAGGACCTCCTGCGTGACGCCTTTTCCGGGAACGTGCGTGGCATGGGGCCAGCCGTGGCCGAGTTGACATTTGAAGAGCGACCGAGTGAGCCCTTCCTTGTGTTCACCGCCGATAAGACCGAGCCGGGCGCGTACAACCTTCCGTTATACCTCGCGTTCACCGACCCGATGTACAACGCGGGGCTTATCCTGTCACCAACTGTCGGCCAGGGGTTCACGTTCACGGTGATGGATGTCGAGCACGTTGAAGGAGACAGAGTAATCGAACTCTCCACGCCAGAAGAGATGTACGATCTCGCTGCTTTGCTGCGCGACAACGGCCGCTTCGTCGTTGAGTCGATCCGTTCACGAGCAACCGGCGAGCAGGCTGTCTCTAGCTGCACGACCCGGCTGCGAAACATTGCCGGCAAGTACGTTGGGAAGGACGATCCCATCATGCTAGTGCGCACTCAGAAGAGCTTTCCCGCCACCGGCGAGGTACTCGCTCCGTTCCAACTTGGGCACCTTGTCGCCGGATTCATGCGTGGCAGCCACACCGGTCCGCTAATGCCCGTCAAGACAGGAACGGGTGTCTCTTTCTTCGATGGTCCTCCGATCGTCTCTTGCCTTGCTTTTTCTTTGCGAGATGGGAAACTTACAGAGCCGTGCGACGTCTTCGACCATCCGTATTGGGATTGGGTGCGAAGTAATGTAGCCAGAAAAGCAAGTGACATTCGCACACAAGGGTTCTCCGGTGCGGCGATGCTTCCCTATGCTGATCTTGAATACGGTGGAATCACTGAGCGAATGGCTAAGCTAGACGATCGATTCACCACTCGCTAAGGAGTATCTTGCAGTGACAGATAAGATTGCAGAAAGGATTTCCAGGGTTCTGTTTTCCGCGGAACAAATCAGGGTGCGCGTGCACGAGGTTGGAGAGGAGATCCGTTCGGACTATGAGAATGGTGCGGCAAGAGATCCGAAAAAGCGCCCGCCGCTGTTAGTGTGCGTTCTTCATGGCGCGCTGGTATTCATGGCCGATCTAGCGCGTGAGATACCGACCGAGGTCGAGTACGACTTCATCTCTGTATCTTCCTACGGTAACGGCACATCCCCCGGTGCGGTTCGGCTCGTCAAGGATCTGGAACGGCCAATTGAAGGGCGCGATGTGCTGATTGTGGAGGACATCGTCGATACCGGCTATACGATCGATTACCTCAGGCGTGGGTTCGCTGCACGCCGCCCCGCTTCGATCCGCATCTGCAGCCTCATCGACAAGGTAGCTCGCCGCGAGACCGATGTGAAGGTTGACTACGTGGGCTTTGCTCTCGAGCAAAACGCATTCATCGTCGGTTACGGGATGGACTATCGCGAACTCTACCGGAATCTCCCGTTCATCGGAGTTTTGAAGCCGGAATATATCGAATGACAAAGCCCTTCTACACCATTGGAATCGAGAGCTCCTGCGATGAGACGGCGGTCGCTCTCCTGCGCGGTGAGAGAGAGCTTGTCGCGAACGTCATCTACTCTCAAGCGGAGATGCACGCTCGCTATGGCGGTGTCGTTCCCGAGGTCGCCTCGCGAGATCACTTACGAAAGCTGCCGTACCT
>JAGGXO010000005.1 GCA_021163015.1 Candidatus Bipolaricaulota bacterium | reverse complement strand
GATCCGATTAAGCGAGAAGCGCGATCGTTCGATCAATTACCTCGTCGTTGATGCAATCTTGCAGTACCTCAATCGCGAGGAGAAGAAAGCTTAACCCCACTTAGACCTGCCACGAGTGCTGTCCATGCCCTGTGGCAGGTTATCTTTTTTCGTGTCTTCACGGCTCAACAGACTGGCAGTGCCTTCAAATCTTGGCTCACACCTAGCTCGTACATCCAGGTACGAAGCATATGGGCAATAGAATGCTTGAGAGATGAAAGATATCCAAGATGCCTTGGCAAGCTTACAGTCTCAATCGAGCGACTTGTCCTCTACTCCCTTCGTGGCAGTGAACATGGAATCCCACCCAACAGTCGATCACGAGGAACAGTCGTCTTAAACAAGAAAACCGACGATCGCTCGTCGGTTTCCCCTTCGCAGAATACGGCGGAGACGCAGGAGGGCATCGCATCTCCGCCGCAGGTTCAAGGAGGCAAAGGCCTTAGAAACTCGCCTTTTGCTAAGGGCGATCCCTCCTCTTTTTCACCACTCGCACTTCACCACCCAGCTCTCGTGCGAATGTAATCCTGATTACCCACATCCATTAACCCCTCCAGCAGAGCGCGCCACAATCCCCCGTGCGACCATGCGAAGGAACATCGCTCACCTATCAAAGGGACTCTTGTCCACAGAATCCCTTCACTTCCCTATTCCAACGCTGCACCTTGACCGGCCAACTTGCCTGTTACAAACGACCAAAGGAAGTTCGTTCCCCCAATTGGGCCGAACGCATCAAGGATCTCCCCACAAAAGTAGATCTGCGGAACGATCCTGCTGCGCAAGGTGCGTGGTTCAACCTCGGAGAGCGACACTCCGCCTCCAGTGACCTCTGCCTCGTTCCACCCACCGGCACGATGCCACGGCAGCCTATAACGCGTCAAGGCGGTAACCAATCTCTTGCGATCACTCCTACTCAATGTAGCCGTGCGCGCTTCTGACAATGACAGCTCGTCGAGCAAGACATCGACCAATCGATCGGGGAGCACTTCCTTCAGTACTCCCCTCACGGTCTTTCCACTGGGTGCGAGGATCTGTTCCCACTCCTCTTCTCTCTTGTCGCTCCACGCCACCTCGATTATCGGAGGCTCATCCGTGTTGACAGAACGAGCAACGACGTGGGCAATGTTGAGGATTGCTGGACCGCTGTACCCGCGGTGCGTGAACAGGAAGTCGCCGCGCACGCGCATGCGTGCTTTCCCCTCACCTACGGACAGCACAACAGGGATCGAGAGACCCGCAAGCTGGTGGTGCGCGGGTGAGCCCCCACGAAGCGAAACTAGTGCTGGGTACGGATCGACTATCCTATGCCCGAGGCGGCGGGCGATCGCAAATCCCGACCCGTCACTTCCGGTCTGAGGGTAGGACATCCCTCCCGTGGCGATAATCACTCGCTCAGCGACGATTGAATCACCGCTCTCAAGGACCACGCTCCGCCGTTGTGAAGGCTCAATGTCTACGACTGCGCTTCCGGTGCGTACCTCGACACCGTTGCGGCGCACAACCGCCAGCATGTGGTTTCGAACCTCCTCACCCCCACCGAAGAGAGGGAAGACTTTTCCCGTTTTGCGTTTGTCGATAAGTTTTAGGCCGATCGGACCGGAGAGGAATGAACGGACCTCGTCAAGCGGCCAGGAAAGGATAATCTTCTTCAGGATGTTCACAGAAGAATCGCTGACATACGCACTCGGCTCTATCGGCTGCAGCGGGAGTATGTTGCATCTTCCGCCACCGGACAGCGGTATCTTCTGCCCTGGCGGGCGCATGCGGTCGATCAAGAGAACACGCCTGCCAGCCCGCACAGCATGATAAGCCGCCGTCATTCCAGCCGGTCCGCCTCCAACAACCGCAATATCATAACCCTTAGTCTTCACCATGCGCCAAGATTACCCAACACTTGCTGCCCATGCGAGCCTATTTGCCATTCTCGGCGGGCGGAAAGAACTGTTCGAGAATCCCCTTCACCACATCCGCCGCGTCCGGGGATGGTTGCGTACGATCGCCGCCAAGAAGCTGTTGCACGCGATTCTCAGCCTGTTGCTGCAGCTCCTGATAGCCCGGGGAAAGGTTGACATCACTCCCAGGTCCAAGGATGTCAATCTGAGAGCCGAGCTCATCAATCACTCCCTGCAGCTCGCGCCTTCCCTCAAGCAATAATCCATCGCGAGCGATCTTCAGAAGCGGCTCTTGCCAATGTACCTGCGGCGCATCCACGCTCCCATCGATCGCAGCGCCGATCACGATCGGCAGATCCCGCGCGTAGCGATTGATCCCCTCTATTGCGCTCTGTGTAAGCTGCGGTGATAACCCGAACAAATCTCTTCCTGGCCGCTGCGCGATGATTAGATCATCCACTGCCAGGGAGACTTCGCCAGAAACATCATCCCCGGTGATCGTCACGGATGCATTCAGCGTTACCCGACCAGACATGATCTGCACAGAAAGAGTCGTATCGTAGAGCCAAGACAGTTGCATCAGGTCCATATCGCGCACTTCAAGCTGGTAAGTGTGAATCGGTACAGTGCCACGATCGTCAAGATTCGCCGACAGAGTAAACGCCGCTTGCCTATTCCCGTTCCCCGCCTCCACACCCACCAGTCCCTTCAGCCTGATTAGGACGGGTTTACGAGCTAGCTTGACTGGAAGAGCAAGGTTGTCGATCTCAACGTCGGTGAGCGTAAGTGGAGGGAATGTCCCATCAGGACTTCGTTCATCAGCAAGGCTCAAGTGCACATGCCCAATCTCAAGTCGCTCCACGGCAAACGAAGGGGAGAACCCAGGGAACGATCGCCCACCCGCATAGCGGGAGAGATCGACTCTTGGCTTGCGCGGCCGTGGCTGCCCAAGGTGATCGATGAATCGCCGTAACAGGCTCAGCCAGTCAACATCACCTGCGTGCTCCTTGGCCCACTCCAGATAGCCATCTGCATTCCAGCCCGACGTGAAGTCATCGATATTCAGCGTTCCATCCGCTTCGCGGATAACGTGCATGTAGACGTCTCCAATCTCAACCGCGTTGAACACAACCCTCTTCTCAAGGAGCGGAAGCATCCCTGCATCGAGGGCAAGAGATGGTATCTCAAGGACGTTCTCTTCAGGCCTATTCGCATCCTGCACGGAAAAGCCCTCAAGTGCGAGCTTGCCGGTGAACAGGCTGAAGGAACTCTTCTTGACCGCCACCTCGCCGCCAACAACATAGGAGGCCGCTGAAGTGACAATTCTGCCGGAGAAAAACGGAACAACGACTGCCGCGATCAGGTAGCAAGTAACGTAGATCAACGGAATGACGATCAGCGCCTCGCGTCTGAGGTAGTGGAATATCCCCCGCCGTGCCGTTACGCTTTCGTATTTCGCCTCGCCTCCAACGAACAGCCAGCGCAAGAAACTAGCCCACTTCTTGCCTCGCACCTTGCCCGATAACCTCCACGAGGCGACCCATGCGGAGAAAGAACTGCGATACCTGATGACGAGCACCCGCACACCGAAGAAGATGGGGATAGCAATCACGAATGATAGAACGAGGCCACCAAGAAGCAGATAACGTCCGTACCCCATCGGTGCGGCTACCGGGAGGTGGAAGAGGATCCGCCACATGGAGTCGAGCCCTCGATGACTATCGAGCAGGAAGCGTCCGACGGCATGGCTTCCGGGAGCGACGGCAACCGAGATCAGCTTGAATAGCCCCATCGAGAGCAGAAACGCGCGGAAACTGCCCCGAATAAGAAAGGCTACCGTTATGGGGATGATCACATGCAGCCCCATTGGAGGAAGGCCGGCAAAGACACCGAGCGCAAATGAGAAGGCTATCTGATTGGGAGAGAGCGAGGATTTCAGGATCTTCAATACCTTCTTGACTCCACTCCACGGGAGAATCGCCATCACTGTCACCTCACCGCCCATCATCACCATCACGCGGCGACAAGTCAAACATGAGCAGCGCTTTGATGCGCGCCATGTCGCTGATACAGGTGGGCACTTGGTTCATAGGACACGCGTCGAGTGGATTAGATGGGCTCATGGACCGATCTTATCGGACAGTCAGCTGCGACACGCTGCTTAATCAATACTAAGCTAGGAACATGACCACAAGAGGAAAAGTGCTCATCATAGCTATCGTTGTTGTGATCGGATCTCTCGCGCTTGCAGGCGTTTTCAATCGCCATACACCTCCTGCCCCTGAGCCCGAGGTCGTGGTGCCGGTCGCGCCGGTTGTTACGGTCGCCATCGACCCCGGGCACGGGGGGCGCGATCCTGGAGGAGTCGCCGATGATGTTCTTGAGAAGGACGTTAATTTGGAGATCGCGAATCGCCTCGCGGAGCTTGTCGCTGCACAGCCGGGCCTGAAGGCTGTTCTTACTCGCACGTCCGATGTAACGGTTGACAACCAGCTCCGCCTTCAACTTGCGGAGAGTGCAGGCGCAGTCCTCTACCTATCTGTGCATGTTAATTCCTACGACGATCCAAGTGTAAACGGGGCGGAGACACTGGTCGACGACACACGATCCCAGGATGACCCTAGCTGGAAGCTGGCGGAGTCCGTGCAGAACGCACTGATCAGCGCCACGGGAGCGCGCGATCGCGGTGTGAGACAACAGGGACTATATCTGGAGCACACAAAGCTCCCTGCTGTATCGGCTGAGGTCGGATTTCTCACCTCAACGGAAGAAAGGGCAAAGCTCCTCGATCCAAGCTACCAGGATAAGATCGCGCAGGGCCTCCTGCAAGGGATACTTGATTACCTCCACGCGGCGGGAGCGTTGAAGGAACAGGTGTAGATCACACAGTATTCGCTCTTCCGAGGTCACGACACCTCCATTGCTCGTTTCTTATCGTTTCGAGCCGGGAGTCGTAGATCCCGGTTTGCACAGTTCAAACACCAAGAGACCCCGGCACAAAGGGGGCGAAGAATGGCGCCCGCTGAGCTGTTGAGTGCAAGAGTCAAATGCACAATGCAATTAACTGAGCAAGCAGAATCAAGCGCCTCATGCCTTGCCTGGTTCGTGGCGGGACAATCAGCTCTGTGCGGCGATCACTAGCGGCTCTTGCGAAAATTGGTCGCGAGCACGCCAGTGATGCACAGCGCTCCTCCAAGGAGAGAGAGCCACGTTGGAATCTCGCCAAGCCAGATCCAGGCGATGAGGATGGCTAGGACCGGGTTGAGGTACAAGAAGCTAGCCACATTCGACGCAGGCGCGCGCGACAGAGCGTAGACCCAGAGCACATAGGCAATCGCCGCTGGGAAGACTCCGAGGTACAGGGCGGCACCGGTGGCAGCCATCGGAGCGATCCGCACCGCGACTATCAGGCGTGGAAGGAAGGCAAGCATCGGTAGCGTCCCCGCCCAGATCACGTAGGTAGTGAACTCAAGTGGTGTGTATCGCCCGATGAATCGCTTCTGTAGGACACTGTAGATGCTCGTGAGAACCGCCGCAAGCAAGACAAGAAGCGCCCCCGTTTCAAGGTGCACCCCACCGCCCTCACCGAAGGCGATCAGCGCGACTCCCGAGAAGCTGATGATCACTCCTCCCCATCCGATAACACGAAATCTCTCTTTGAGGAAGAGATGAGCAAGCAATGCCGTGAAGATCGGCGCTGAACCAATGAGCATGCTCGCAGAACCGGCAGTGACTGTCATCTCGCCGACATTGAGCGAAAGGTGGTAGCCCGTGATGCCAACGACCCCAAGAAGTGTAATCAATGGGAGATCCCGTACCTTTGGCATGCGCATCCGCCGTATGATTGCGTAGATTGCGAGCACGGCGGACGCTGTTAGGAAGCGCAGCAGTGCTAGTTCGCCCGGACCATAACCAACCAGTGCAGCGCGAATGGCTGCAAACGCCGACGACCATAAGATCAGAGCCACGGCGAGCGCAGCTAGTGTGCGGTTATCAGCTGAAGTATTCATCGCTAGAATACGATGAATGATACCACGAAGCGTCGGTAGTTACACCACGGATGGACCTCCAGCTGAGTCTAGATCCCACTCTCTGGACTTGCTCGATGATATCGATCAAGAGCTGGCTTGTGAAGATTCAGTTCACGATCGAACATTCCGTGACGAAACAGCATCGATGGTGTAGAATACGTTGCTGGTGAGAATGTGATTCATGAGGACGATGGTAATCTGCCAGGAATGGTTTGAATTGCTTTTTTCACCGTGGGTACAGATCATGTGAGTTAGAGGAGCAAAGATGCTAAAACTAATGGGTAGAACACCCGAAGATCTCGCGTTAATTCGCTATCAAGAGCTGTTGCGATCATCTGCACAGAAGTAGTGATAGCATCGATCAATACGTTACGGATCGTGTTCTCACTTATGTATTGGTCGGAAGACACGGCTGCTTTCCTAGATGTATAACGCTCCACTTCGGCAATTCATATGTGACTCCACATCTATACCTACCACGCAATGGAAACCAGAGTTACGCCAGCGATAATCAGCAAGACGCCAATCCCAGACCGTTTGGACGGACGCTCCTTCAGGATAAGTACGCTGGCGAGGAATCCGAATAGAACAACAAGCCCCCGAATTGGAGAGATGAGGCTCGCTGGGGCATGCCCAAGCGCGAACAACCATAGGAGCCAGCCAAGGAAGAGGTTGGTGAATCCTGTGAGGACGGCAATCCCGATCCCTTTTCTTGATCGAGGAACAGCGTGGAACCTATGTCGCACTAGAAGATACGCCCCCCACCCTGCGCCCGACGCAGCAACGACCATCAACTGATAGGTGCTTGGAGCCATCCCTTGGGAGAGGCAGTACTTGGTCGGCGCGATCTCAGCAATCCCCCACACCGCCCCTGCGGCAAGAGCAAGCCACGGCCCGAACCGGCTGATCGGCACTCCCATTCGTGCGCGATGTGATGAGAGAAAGTAGGCACCGAGTATTACGAGCACCGCAGCAGCAAACGAGACGAGTCGCGGTGCCTCGCCCAAGACCACAACCGCTGCCACCACACCCCAGAACGGCGCTGTGTTTGCTAGCGGGACCACCTCGTACGCGGGGCTTCCTCGAAGCGCAATCATGTAGAGGAGCGTGCCAACAAACGAATCAAGGACCCCACCGAGGATTGCCACCATGAGCAGACCGAGTGACGGAAGAGGAAATCCGGTCGTCAGTAGGCCAAATAGCACGACAAACACGAGTGCGGACGCAGAGCGGATAAATCCAAACAGAGCAAGGGATGTATCCTCAAGCCCACGCTTGGCGATGACCTGCCCTCCTCCCCAGAGAGCAGCACTCGACATGGCAAACAAGATCGCGATATTGATGATGACCTCCTTTGGCCAAGCCGAAATCGGCCAGCACTGGGGAAGGATACCTGAATGTAAGCATAACAGCCAGATACGGACAGCCCTGCTCGAGGACAATGTGCAACAATCGGTTAAGATCTGGAGTAGAAGGAAGAATTCGCAAGAGGGAGATGAGAATTGCCTCAGATACACACCGCACTGATCGCATCGGAACTAATGATCGGAGAGGCACAGGTACGTGCTACTGCGGCACTTCTCTCTGATGGGGCGACAATCCCGTTCATCGCCCGCTACCGCAAAGAGCAAACCGGGTCGCTCGACGAGGTGATGATCGCATCCATACGCGACCGTCTGGCACAGCTCGCGGAGCTGGACAAGAGGCGAGAGGCGGTCCTAAGTTCTCTCGCGGAGCGGGACCTGTTGACAGACGAGCTGCGCGCCGCCCTGGAAAGTGCCTCAACGCTCACCGAGATCGAGGACATCTACCTTCCCTACCGCCCAAAACGGCGCACGCGGGCAACGATCGCCCGCGAGAAGGGGCTGGAAGGGCTTGCCAAGCTCATCTTCTCTCAAGACCAGACGATCAGCCCGCAAGACGAAGCCCGTGCGTTCATCAACGCCGAGAAGGGGATCGAAACGATCGAGGATGCTCTGACTGGCGCACGCGACATCATCGCCGAGTGGGTGAATCAAGATGCTGTTATCAGGCAAGAGCTGCGTAGGCTCATCCTCAAGAAGGGGGTGATTCACTCCGTGGTCATCAAAGGGAAAGAGGAAGAAGGGGCGAAGTACCGCGACTACTTCGATGCTCATGAACCGATATCCAAGGCCCCCGGCCATCGCATCCTCGCCCTGCTGCGCGGCGAACGGGAAGGGATGCTTAAGATCACCATCCGTCCGCCAAAGGACGAGGCGTTAGCCCGCCTTCACCGGCGAACGGTCAAGCCACATCGTTCCACAACGGACGAGATAACTGCGGCGGTCGATGACGCCTACAAGCGCTTACTCGCTCCATCGCTGGAGACTGAGGTCCGCCACGTCGTCAAGAAGAGGGCGGACGGAGAAGCGATTCGCGTCTTCGCGGACAACCTGCGCCAGCTCCTGATGGCCCCTCCACTGGGGCGAAAATCCGTGCTGGCGATCGATCCAGGATTCCGCACCGGGTGCAAGCTGGTCTGCCTCGATCGGCAAGGGAAGCTCCTGCACAACACGGTGATCTATCCTACACAGTCGAAGGCGCGCGTCGAAGAGGCAGAGAAAGCAATTCGCGACCTTGTAGGGCGCTTCTCGATCGAGGCGATCGCGATCGGGAACGGGACGGCAGGAAGAGAGACGGAGGCGTTCGTGCGCGGGCTCGATCTCGACAAGTCGATCCCGATCGTGATGGTGAACGAGAGCGGAGCGTCAATCTATTCCGCATCGCAGGTCGCGCGCGATGAATTTCCCAATCACGATGTTACCGTGCGCGGGGCAGTCTCCATCGGAAGGCGGCTGATGGATCCGCTCGCTGAACTGGTGAAGATCGATCCCAAGTCGATTGGGGTGGGACAGTACCAGCACGACGCCGATCAGGCGCGGTTAAAGCAGGCTCTGACGGACGTGGTGGAGAGCTGCGTAAACAGCGTTGGGGTGGAGGTAAACACGGCAAGCGCACCGCTCCTGGCGATGGTCTCTGGAATCACTTCGACACTGGCAAAGAACATCGTCGCCTATCGTAATGAGAATGGTCCGTTCCGCAGTCGTAGGGATCTTATCAAGGTCCCGCGCCTCGGGCCGAAGGCATTCGAGCAGGCCGCCGGGTTCCTACGCATAGCGGAGGCTAAGAACCCGCTTGACGCAAGCGCCGTACATCCGGAGAGCTACGGTGTCGTTTCCCGCATGGCTGCGGACCTTGATTGCACCGTCAAGGACTTGATGCAGAGCGAACAGTTGCGCCAGCGGGCTGACTTATATCGCTATGTAACTGATACAATCGGCTCGCCCACCCTGCGCGACATCATGTCTGAGCTGGCCAAGCCCGGCCGCGACCCACGCGAACGCTTCGAGCCATTCACCTTTGCTGAGAACGTGCACTCCATGGATGATCTCATCCCTGGGATGAAGCTTCCGGGGATCGTGACCAACGTGGTCAAATTCGGTGCATTCGTCGATATCGGCGTTCACCAGGATGGACTCGTTCACATCAGCCAGCTTGCCGACCGATTTATCAGTGACCCTTCCGAAGTTGTGAAGGTGCAGCAACGCGTTACTGTCACAGTCCTAGACGTGGACAAGGCACGCGGTCGGATCTCGCTGTCCATGAAGAGAGATCCTATAGGCAAAACGGGCAACCGCGACTGGATCATCGAGCCTTGATCTTCCTGCCATTCTTTGCGTTCTTTGCTTGAGCAAGAGCCTTCATCACGCTCGCTTCCTATGCTCGCTCAAGGCGCCAAGATCGCGAAGAGCGGCTCTGGAACCGTTTCATTCTCTCCTCGCACTCTGCGCCTGTCTGTTCTCAGGACGCATGCAGCTGTGGCTTGAGATGGGAGGTTCTGATCCTTCGTGCTCTTCGTGGCCTTCGTGGTGAAATGCTCTGTGCCCTACTCCAGACGAAGAGCCCAGATTAGATCCCTTCCAACGGCGGATACTGGCCACTGCAATCGTGCTCAGCGTCCAACGGCCCGAGGCAGATGGGGTACGAGAGACTGTTCCATGCGTTGATCCCACCGGCAAGATCGTAGACCTTGGAGAAGCCCATCCCCGCCATCATCGTGCGCGCCTGCCCAGTGCGGTTTCCGCTTCGGCAATAGATCAGATAAATCATGTCACGATCGAGCTTCTGCAGATCTTGCTCGAACATTGAGCCATAGAAGTCCAAGTGACTCGCCCCAGATATATGCCCTGCTTCAATTTCAGCCTCCGTGCGAATGTCGAGCAGAACAAAGCCTGAATCACCCTGAAGACCCTGAATGACGGCCGCTGCCTCCCGCGGCGTTACTAGCCCGTAGGCGGGCAGCTGCCCACTATCGTGATCCACGCCAGCAAGGGGTGTCCCGTCCAAACATCCGCCCAAGGCAATCGCAAGCAATAGCAGCCCAGCCAGCCCACTCCATAGTTTGAAGCGCTTTCTCATATCGATGATTCCTCCGCTCAATGATGTGCAGCAAGTATCCTCCATTGATATGCACAGGATGAGTGGTAATCATGAGTATTTTGTGGGAGCAGATGTACACAGTGGCTGGAGCCATCTCACTACGCAGACAGCGAGACGGCCCAATTAGTTCGCATGGCTGCACGTTTCCACGCACTGTTCCCCCTCTTTCTTCATTTTGCGGGCCATCAGGTCAGGCATACGCTTTCGCAGACATGTTACCATAAACCGAGGAATTGGCGAGCACTCGCGCGGCGTCGGAATAATCGCTGCCCCGCCTCGCCCCAGGAAGAACGAGCAGCTAAGATAAGAACAATCTCTCAATAGCGGAAGGACTGGCTTATGGCGATCAAGCGCTGCGCGTGGGCAGGAAGCGATCCTCGTTACGTGCGCTACCATGACGAGGAATGGGGTGTGCCGGTACACGATGACCGGGTTCTGTTTGAGTTCCTTGTTCTGGAGGGCGCGCAAGCAGGGCTCAGCTGGTCAACAATTCTCAACAAGCGCGATCACTATCGCGAGGTGTTCGATCAGTTCGATCCGCAAGCAGTTGCCTCATACGGGGATACGAAGATCGAGGCATTGCTACAAGATCCGGGGATCGTACGCAATCGGCGCAAGGTGGAGGCGGCGATCACCAACGCGCGCGCCCTTCTCACAGTCAGGCAGGAGTTCGGAACGTTCGATCGCTACATCTGGGGCTTTGTCGGCGGGCGACCAATTCAGAACGCGTGGGCTTCGATTGAGGAGGTACCGAGCCAATCGTCTGAATCCATCACCATGAGCAAGGCACTTAAGCAACGGAGTTTCAAATTCGTCGGCCCAACGATCTGCTATGCTTTCATGCAAGCGGTGGGAATGGTGAACGATCACACCGTCGACTGCTTCCGCTATCGCGAGCTATCCAACGAGGAATAATGGGCCATTGTATCTTCTGCGATATAGTGGCGGGACGCGTACCGGCGAGCATCGTCTATCGCGATGAGCTGTGTTGCGCGTTCATGGATACCCAGCCGATCAATCCCGGGCACGTGCTCATCGTTCCGAACGAGCACGTCGCATCGATCGACAATCTCGATGAACGGGTCGGAGAACACCTATTCGCCGTTGCGCAGAGGATAGCGCGCGCACTGCGGCACTCTGACGTGCGTTGCGAAGGGATAAACCTGTTCCTCGCCGATGGCCAGGCCGCCGGCCAGGAGGTATTCCACGTTCATCTGCACGTCTTCCCTCGCTTCGCAGACGATGGATTCGGCCTGCGCCCTGGGCCTAGCTACACCAAACTTCCTCCTCGCAGGGAACTCGATGAGCTAGCCGCGGTAATTCGCACGCAGATGGCGGGCGACTCACCATAATCTCTCTTACTTCATACATGCATTGTTGCCAACGGTCTAATAGCCAAGGATTCCACAACGTAAGGGCACGAAAGGATACATCATTGGGGCTTTCAGAGCATGTTTGATTCTGTCTCTTCGGTGCTCGAAAACTGAAATAGCCGGCACTTGATCGCCTACTGGCAACCCTGTCTCTCCCCTTCGTGTCCTTCGTGGTGGATTATCCTGGCCTCTTACCTCAACTCTCTATCGACCAGATCCTCCACCAAACCGTTCTCCGGCTCGTAGGGGACTGTGATCTGGCCAACGGCCGCGTGTGTCACGTTCCACTCCGCAGCGGTCGAGATGGCATTTGTGTTGCGTCCCCAGGCGCGTCTGGCAACTCCGCCCATCACGTCCCAGGTAAGGGCGTCCTCGATGATTCCATCAACACGCTCACTCCCGTCGAGAACGAGCCCGAACCCCGCATGGATCGACTTTCCGATACCGACTCCGCCGCCGTTACTCATCACCACAAGGCTCAATCCGCGAGCGGCGTTCCCCGCGAAGTTGTGCGCACTCATGTCGGCCATGATCCTCGATCCATCGGTAATATCCGCCGTCTCGCGGAACGGTGAGTCGGCGGACCCTGTGTCGTGATGGTCGCGCCCGATCATCACCGGGACGATTG
>JAGGXO010000197.1 GCA_021163015.1 Candidatus Bipolaricaulota bacterium | reverse complement strand
GCGCAATTCAACCAAGATGCCAGGGGCTGAGAGGATCTACACTGCCGGTGAGAAGGAGTGGTTGAAGGAGAAGGAAGTCCGCGGTCAGGGAGTTCCGATCAACCCCAATCTACAGAGGAATTTGTTGATCATGCAAGAGGAACTCGGGCTGGACAGCTATAACTTCCCGTTCTGAGTCCTTCATAGCTTACCCCCTTGACTCATAGGCAGCGCTTGCGTAGTATCTGTTCGAAAGAAAAAGCAATGAAGCGCAAGGAAAAGATAAGGGGGCATCGTGAAGGGCAGATACATCGGGGCGATCGATCTTGGGACGACCGGGGTTCGTTGTGCCATCTTCGATCGCTCCGCAAATCCTGTCTCGGCGGCATATAGTGAGTTTTCCCTGTCGTACCCGCAGCCGGGTTGGGTCGAGCAGGACCCCTCACAGATGTTTGAGTCCACACTCATTGTGGTTCGGGAGGCCATTGCTAAGGCCGGAGTTGATGCCGCTGACATCGTTGCATTTGGGATAACCAATCAACGAGAGACAGCGATTGTCTGGGATCGAGAGACCGGGGACCCGATTCACCCAGCCATCGTTTGGCAGGATCGCCGTACAGCAGAGATCTGTGCGTGCCTGCGTGATGAGGGAGTAGAAGAAGAGGTGCGCACGCGGACGGGGCTTGCCCTCGATCCGTATTTTTCAGCGACGAAGCTGGCCTGGATCTTGGAGCACGTCCCGCGGGCGCGTGAGCGCGCCGAGAAGGGCGAGATCCTGTTCGGTACCCCCGATACATGGCTCCTGTGGAAACTGACTGGGGAGCATCTGAGCGATGTAAGCAACGCCTCGCGCACGCTCCTGTTCAACATACAGACGCTCTCTTGGGACGATAAATTGACCGGTATCTTCTCCATTCCCAAGCAGTGCCTGCCACAGGTGAGACCGAGCCTATCAGTATTTGCCCGTATCAAGAAAGAGATCATCGGACGCGCTGTTCCGATCACGGCCGTTCTGGGTGATCAGCAGGCGGCCCTGTTCGGGCACGCCGGCTTTACCAAAGGTTCAACGAAGGTCACCTGGGGAACAGGGGCTTTCCTTTTGAGCAATACAGGGAGCAGTCCTGCCAAGAGCGCGCATCGCCTCCTGACAACTGTCTTCTACAGCAGCGATAAGGAAATCAACTATGGGTTTGAAGGGTCGGTCTTTGTCGCTGGAGCGGCGATTCAGTGGCTGCGCGACGGCTTGCGGGTCATAGACGATGCGGCGCAGTCAGAGGAGCTGGCTTGTAGTGTAGGATCGACCAACGGCGTCTACTTCGTCCCTGCCCTCACCGGGCTCGGCGCACCGTACTGGGACCCACGTGCACGCGGGACGATCGTTGGGATCACGCGCGGAACCCACCGGGAGCACATCGTGCGCGCTGCCCTGGAAGCGATTGCCTATCAAAGTCACGACATTATGCGCGCGATGGAGGAGGATCTCGGTTTCCCGCTCGAAGAGCTGCATGTGGATGGAGGAGCAGCGAGGAACGATTTTCTCTGCCAGTTTCAAAGCGACATCACCGGGATACCGGTCTTCCGTCCGAAGTACTTAGAAATGACTGCTCGTGGAGCAGCCTTTGCCGCGGGACTGACAAGTGGCTTCTGGAGTGACCACAATGAGCTGGAAGCGCTTTCCCACAAAGGAGACCAGTTTGATCCGAAGATGGAGAATAGCAAACGAGAGAGGCTCCTCACGGGCTGGGAGCGAGCAGTACTGCGAGCACGGGAGTGGGAGACATGAGGATCGCCGTCATCGGTGGGGGAATCGTCGGCTCGCTCATCGCGCGAGAGCTTACGCGCTACACCGCGGATGTTCTCCTGTTTGAGAAGGAGCCAGACATAGGCTGGGGCGTGACCAAGGCCAACTCGGCGATCGTTCACGGTGGGTTTCACGAGACACCTGGAACCAAGCGTGCCTCCTTCTGCGTCGAAGGGAACATGCTTTACGAAGGGCTTTCGCGTGAGTTAGACGTTCCCTTCAAGCGGATTGGCGCCTATGTAGTTGCCCTTTCCGATGATGAGCTCCCAACTCTTCAAGAACTCTACGAACAGGGACTGCAAAACGGAGTGCCGGGCCTTGAGATGCACGACAGAGAGACAGTTCTCGCGCGCGAGCCACACCTTAATCCAAGTGTGATCGCGGGTCTCTGGTCACCAAGTGTGGGGATCACAGAACCGTGGAGTCTCGCCATTGCCGCAGTGGAGAATGCCACACATAACGGCTTGGATCTCCATGTTGCCGAAGGAGTTACATCCATCAGCGTCGTCGATGCCCATGTGAAGCAAGTTATCACTGAGAAGAGTGCGTACGAAGTCGATGCGGTAGTGAATGCTGCCGGCCTATTCTCAGACCGCGTTGCCGAGATGGTTGGACTCTCAGAACCGATCCTCTTTCCGCGCCGCGGCGAGTACGCTCTCCTCGACAAGAAAATCGGACGAGTTGTCTCCTCCGTCATCTTCCCAACACCTGATGCTCTTTCAAAGGGCATACTCGTCGTTCCAACGATCGACGGTGGTATCCTTCTTGGGCCGACGGCAGAAGACCTCTCTGCAGGCAAGAAGGAGGCGACCGAGACAACGCGCGTAGGAGTGCATCAAGCCATCGAGGGAGCAAGACGGCTCGTACCCGATCTTGATCTGTCGCTGGTTGCGAAGACCTTCGCTGGGCTGCGTCCAGAGACGCCGGACAAGCAGTTCGTGGTTGGCCGGACGAGTATCACTGGCTTCCTCCAAGCAGCGGGGATGCGCTCGCCCGGATTGACCGCCGCTCCGGCCGTTGCTCGATACCTTGTTCATGACGTGATGAAGCAAGATCTTGGCCTTAACAAGAAAGGGAATTTCGATCCGATTCGACAAGGTATAAGGAGTGTCCTCGATCTTATGGGGGAAAATGCAGATGCACTGATTGAGAAGGATCCGCGCTATGGCCAGGTAATCTGCCAGTGCAACCAAGTGACGGAGGGTGAAATCGTCGAGGCAATCCACCGCGGCGCACGCACATTGGACGGGGTGAAGTTTCGTACCCGTGCGGGCTTTGGCCGTTGTCAGGGTGGCTTCTGCACGGACAAGATTCTCATGATCCTCGCGCGGGAACTTGATCTCTCTCCAAGCAGCATCACCTTGCGTGGTGGTGAGAGCGACCTCCTTGACGGAGTGGTCCGAAGATGATTGACACAAAGACCGATGTGCTTGTGATTGGTGGGGGAGCGGCGGGGATGGCAGCCGCAGCGGCAGCATCGAATGCCGGTGCGCAAACGCTCCTCTTGGAGCGGGACAATGAAGTGGGAGGAGTGCTCAACCAGTGCATTCACACTGGATTTGGATTGCACCGCTACCATGAGGAACTCGCCGGTCCAGAGTTTGGCCATCGTTTGCTTGCGGAATTGGCAGCCACAGAGGCAGAAGTCGTGTCAGGGTGTAGCGTCCTTAACATAGATCCTGAGAAGCGAATCATTGAGGGGATTTCCAAGACTGGGAGGGTGAGAATCGCCACGCGAGCCCTCGTGTGGGCGAGCGGAGCGCGCGAACGCCCGTACGGGTCACTGATGGCTCCGGGACCGCGCCCGGCAGGGATCTACACTGCAGGTCTAGCACAGAGGTTCGTGAATATTCATGGCTTTCTCCCCGGCAGGCGTGCGGTGATCCTCGGTTCCGGCGACATAGGGCTGATTATGGCGCGCAGGTTGTACCTGGAAGGGATGGATGTCGCTGCTGTTGTCGAACTGCAGCCCGTCCCTGGCGGCTTAATGAGGAACGTAGTCCAGTGCCTGGAGGACTTTGACATACCTCTTCTGTTGAGCCACAGCATTGTGGAAGTCGAGGGGCGGGAACGTCTTGCAGGTGTGACCATCGCACGCGTCGATGAATCCCGCCGTCCAATTCCCGGAGCCGAGCAACACTTCGCGGTGGATACGCTGATCCTTTCGATTGGATTGATCCCAGAGAATGAACTGATACTGCCCTTCACATCTATCGATCCAGTGAATCGTGGTCCGCGTGTGAACTCCCTGATGCAGACAGATGTTCCATGGCTGTTCGCCGCAGGGAACAATATCGCCGTGTTTGACCTTGTCGATTCCGTGGCTGCCGTAGGAGAGATCGCCGGAAGATCAGCGGCGTTGCACGCACAGAGAAAACTGAGGCATGGGCATTCCGCTCGGCTTGTTCGCGGCGAGAGTGTGAGTCACCTTGTTCCTACATCACTCGTTGGAGGGGAAGGGCCGACCAAGATCTACCTACGCGCCTCCCGGGCCATGAGGCAGGCAACGCTACGTATCGGAGGTGCCGTCTCGGGAGATATCACCTCCCGTAAGCTGCCTGTCGTTCGCCCGAGTGAGATGATCGAGGTTCGCATTTCACAGGAAGAACTGGCAAGGCTGACAAGAGAGAAAGAGGTGCGCATCGAGGTGATCGAGAGCTGATGGACAAGAAGATCATATGCGTCTCCTGCCCGATTGGATGCGAGATCACAACCGACATAGAAAACGGCGTCGTGGCACGTGTCAGTGGAAATCGATGTCCGCGCGGGGAAGCCTACGCCAAGCAGGAGGCGATCGATCCGATGCGGGTTCTGCCTACGAGCGTGCGGGTGGTCGGTGGAGAACTCCCCCTCGTTTCGGTGAAGACGAACCGTCCAGTACCTAAACGATTGATCAGTGACATAATGAGCTACATACGCACGCTCTCGGTAGACGCGCCTGTAAAGATTGGGCAGGTTCTAGCAGAGAACCTGCCGGGAACAAATGCTAACCTCATCGCAACCCGCGAGGTAGAACAGCGCGTGGGGCCTTTGGGCAGGTAGCGGGTCGCTTTGCCTTGTGGCGGCCTACAGCAGAGTTTTCTCGGTCTCCTGATCGAAGAGATGGAGAGTGTTGAGGTTAGGAGCGAGCTTAATTGTTGAGTCGATCTCAATGTGTTGATGCGGATCGAGATTCGCTACGATCTGCTCGCCACCACAGTCGGCGTACACGAGTAGCTCGTTACCCAGTGGCTCCGTCACCTTCACCGTCATCTCGATGAGGTTCTCTCCCTCCGTGAGTGGACCAGTCAGATCCTCGGGACGGATACCGACCACTACTCGCTCGGGAACACTATCAATCCTTCCATCCGTGGGTAGATTGATCGTGAACCCGGCCCCGGTTAGCGCGATCACTCCTCCAGACTGTGTTGCTTGCGCAGACAGGAAGTTCATCGCCGGACTGCCAATGAACCCAGCGACAAACTGGTTCGCAGGATGATCGTATGTCTCCTGTGGTGAGGCGTACTGATGAATCACTCCATCTCGCATGACAGCAATCTTGCTCCCTAGCGTCATCGCCTCAACCTGGTCGTGTGTCACGTAGACGGTCGTCGTCTTTAGCTTGTGGTGTAGCTGCTCAAGTTCGGTGCGCATCTGCACCCTCAGCTTGGCATCAAGGTTGGATAACGGCTCGTCAAACAGGAATACCTTGGGGTCACGCACAATCGCTCTTCCCACCGCTACCCGCTGCCTCTGACCACCGGATAACTCACGTGGCTTGCTCTTTAACTTGTTCTCAATACCAAGTAGCGATGCTGCCGCCTGTACCCGCTCTTCGATCTCCTTCTTCGGGATCTTGCGTAGCTTCAGTCCAAACGCCATGTTGTTGTACACATCCATGTGCGGATACAACGCGTAGTTCTGAAAGACCATGGCGATATCGCGGTCTTTCGGGGGAACTCGGTTCACTACCCTCTCCCCAATCTTCACTTCCCCGCTGGTGACTTCCTCCAACCCAGCGATCATCCGCAGTGTCGTCGTCTTCCCACATCCCGATGGCCCAACCAGTACCGTGAACGCACCATCGTCCACCTGTAGGTCGATCTCCTTCACCGCGACAAAGTCACCAAACTTCTTCAATACTCTGCTCAACGCTACTTCTGCCATTGAACCTCCTGTTACACG
>JAGGXO010000096.1 GCA_021163015.1 Candidatus Bipolaricaulota bacterium | reverse complement strand
TTCCGAGTTGGCCGAGCGCTAACCTACACATCGAGCGTACGCTTCATCATGTGGATGACCGACATCAACGGGTTGGAAGGGCACTGATTAACGCTAACTACGGGGCCGCCTTGTGCGGCCCCGTTTTCTTCTTTATAGTAGTTGTCGATCTTGTGCAAATGATGGTATGATTGTCACGCAATGAAGCGCATCCTTGCTGTAATCAACTGGCAACTTGAGCACCCGGAAATCAGCACTACCGATTTCTTTGAAGGACCCTCTTTTTCCGCACTCGATGCTTTGCTTATCGATCCGGGGCCGCTGAGCGATCGCTGGACCTACGACCTCCCGGTGGAGAAGGACGGTGCACGCCGCACATACACCGACTTGGACCGCGGATTCGGCCGTATCCTTGCGAAGATTTTTCACCGGCGTCGGGATGAGGCATCCGATCTCCTACAAAAGATAGGTGGGGTAATCGTTTGTCGTCTCCGCCCTCGTGGAGAAAGACTGGAGATCGTCAGCAAAGAGGGGATCGAAGAACACATTGATCGCTATAGTTGGCTTCCAAGCGTGTCGCTTGTGGACAAGCAATACCAATTGAACTTTCCTTCTAACGCTCGTTTTGTCCCCCGTCGTGGAAGCGACGTCGTCTTCGAAGATACGGGCACTCCGTTCGAGGACTATCTGCATCAGTTTGCTGGCAGGATCACCTACAGCGCGATCTATCAAGATATCCTCTCTACTCCTATCAAGCGATTCGCAACGGTCCTTGCCCGCAACCGCGTTGGAGACGTAATTGCTGTACAGATTCCATATGGTGAGGGGCTCCTTGTGCTGCTCCCGTCTGTTGAAGGAATCTCTCCAGCGGAAGAGGCATTGGCCCTAGCGCGTGCCACAACGCGGGCAACGGTGCGTCCGGGGTTCTTCTCACAGCCCGACTGGCTTCCGTCTTACCCTCTCCCCGGGGAGGACTCCCTGCGTGATGCATTGACTGGTCTAATAGCTAGGAGGGACAAGCTCTCAGAGAAGATCGAAGAGATTACGCAGGAGTTGGAGGAGACCACGCGCTACAAGCGCATGCTATACACGCACGGAAGGTTCAGCGTTATCCCTGCCGTTACAGATTCGTTGCGGGTGCTTGGTTTTGAGGTGGAAGAGTCCGGCCGTGATCTCATTGCGCGGTGCGACGAGGGTGATGCCATCGTCTCGGTTGCTGCGACGGATAATGCTGCTGTGGACCTCTCTTCTTACCGACACCTCCTCGATCATGTCGATCGAGCGCGCACCAGTGGTGAAGGCCCGGAGAAGGGGATTCTTGTTGTGAGCGCTTCCTGCGCGATCGATCCCAAGCGCCGACCGACCGAGTTCACACCACAGGTTCTGCGTGGATGTAAGTCGCAGGGGTTCTGCCTTCTCACCACCTATGCACTGTACAAGCTTGTGCAACGTGTCCTTGCGCCTGATAAGAAGCGCCGACCCAACGCAGAGGAACTCTCAGACATGCGCAAGGCCATCGTTGAGTGTGATGGAGAGTTTCGCGGGGTATCGTAGGCGTGCTGCCCGTAGTTGGTATCTCTCTGTTTTTCACAGTTCTAGCTGCGATCAGCGCCGGACTCTTCGCTCGACTTATGAAGAAGGAGGCGCTTGGCCAGCGTATTCGTGATTACGGTCCGCAGTTGCACGAGAAGAAGAGCGGGACCCCGACGATGGGGGGAGTTATCATCATAGTCCTATGGGGGATCTCTATTGGGATCCTCCACCGCGATATCTCTCGGGACGCTCTGTTCGTATTTGTGAGCGCGCTCCTATTTGGCGGTGTCGGGCTCATCGATGACCTCCTCTCGCAGATCCACAGACGATCGCTTGGCCTGTTGCCTCACCAGAAGATCGTTCTGTCGTTGTTCGTCGCGCTCATCTTGTTTCTTGCGTTTCCTTCTCTGGCAAATATCGCGATCAGTGTCCCGTTCTCGCATGTAGCGTTTGTCCTGCCGCGACCGGCCTTCTTCTTTCTGCTGTGTGGCGTACTCCTGTCGACTACGAACAGCATGAACCTGACAGATGGGCTCGATGGATTGGCCACTGGAACGGCGATCATCGTCTTTTCTGGATATCTAGTCCTTTTCCACGATCATGCAACGCTGGCAAGCATCCTCCCGTTGATCGGGATTCTGGCCGGGTTTCTGTGGGTGAATACCTACCCCGCTCACCTATTCCTGGGGGACGTTGGCTCATTTGCTCTCGGGGGCGCGATCGGAGCGCTGGCACTTTCCACTGGAACCTCTTTTTCTCTGCCTCTTCTTGCCGGGCTGCTCATGGCGGAATCAGCCTCCGTAATCATCCAGGTGGTCTACTTCAGGCTCACGGGAAGGAGGATCTTCAAGATCAGCCCGTTCCATCACCATTTTGAAGCTGCAGAGGGGATTGACTATCACTACTTGCTCCCCAGCGTCGAGCTGGCAGAACCCAAGATTGTGACAAGGCTGTGGATAGCACAGGCGATACTCGTTGGTGTCGGCATTCTCTCGATCCATGGCTAGCAAAAGCAGTATCGAGAGGCAAATGTGCAAGACTGGATAGAAGGCAACCTAGAACACGCTTTGCCGGAGGTGGGACTTGAACCCACACGAGGTGTGATCCTCACAGGATCCTGAATCCTGCGCGTCTGCCAATTCCGCCACTCCGGCTCGTTTCTCGCTGTTAATCAAAGTGTAAGGAGAGGCTTTCATCCTGTCAAGGAAGAGGGTTCGCTTGCGCTCGGACGAGCATTGAGATCTAGCGTTCACGCCACGCTGTAAATTCCTCTCGGTACATGCGGAGGCGGCCAAGATCGAGCGTTGCGTGCAGCACTGCTTCCTCGCCTCCAAGAGAGGCGATGGTCACTCCCCACGGATCAACGACCATGCTCCGCCCCAGGAGACCGCCACCGGTACCTCCGCAAGCAATAACATATGCCTGGTTCTCAACCGCACGGGCGTGACATAAGGCCACCCATGCCTCCATCCGTGTGATCGGCCAAGCAGCCGGGACAATGAACACCTCTGCCCCTGCATTGGACATACTGAAGAACAGTTCTGGAAAGCGCAGGTCGTAACATACGGCTATTCCCAGTCCTGCAATTGGTGTGGCAAAGGTCGGTGCCGTACTCCCGCAGGAGAGCAAATCACGCTCCTGAGAGTGATATGAAAGCAGGTGTGCCTTCCGGTACTTGCCCAGCATCTCTCCCTGCCGATCGAACAGGGGCGCTGTATTGAAGTACCTGTCTCCATCCCTCTCTATGATCGTTCCTCCTACCAGGTATGCCGATAGGGCTCGCGCCTGCTTGGAGAGGAAGACGCTTGTCTTGCCGGGCAGTGTCTCTGACCTCTCTTTGCAGAGCTGAAGATTGGCATACCCCCATTGCCACAGCTCGGGAAGGACAATCAGATCTGTGTTGGATGCATATTCAGTGAGAAGTTTCTCTACTTTGTTTGGGCGATTGGCGCTGGTTTCTTCATCAAGACTGAGTTGCAGCAAAGTCACATCCAATTGCCCTTCCTGCCTTGTTTCGATCATGGTTCAGCTTAGTCTATCGAGCGCTCGTAACTTATGCAAACGAAATATCTGACGGGATTTGGTTTTTGCTGTGATATCTGTTACAATGGCGGACGCTTGACCGGTTGTGTAGGGTGATGAAAGGATGGAGCAAAAGAGACAATCGCGGTAGCGAACCATGGTAAACGGGGGTGACCATGATCGACCTCAAGGAGTTTCGCATCTTCTCTGATCTGAAAGAGAAGGAAATTCAGAAGCTACAGGACAGTGCCCGCAAGATAAAGTACGGTCGAGGAGAGATCATTTTTCAGGAGGGGGCGCCGGCGTTCGGTTTCTATCTTGTATTTGAGGGGATGGTCAAACTCGTAAAACGCAGTATGCGCGCCAAGAGCCAAATCCTGAAGATCGTCGGGCCTGGCGAAATCCTCGGCGAGACGACTCTGTTCGATAAGGGAAGCCACAACGCTTATGCAAAGACGCTTGAGCCAGTAATCGTTGGTTTCATAGAGCGAGGAGACTTTTTCTACTTCCTTGAGCGCCACCCCAAGACGATCTTTCGCTTGTACGAGAAACTTTCAGAGGAATTGAAGGCGTTTCAGAACAAGCTTGCAGAAAGATCCTATTCTTCGAGTAAAGAACGTTTGGCACGTCTGATACTACACCTCGGGAAGAGCGGTGTTGAGCTCTCTCGCGCCGAACTGGCAGAAATGGCTGGGGTCTCTTCAAAGACAGCAATACGTACGTTAAGTGAGCTTGAAAGTCGTGGGATCATTGCCATTGAGAGCCGCAAGATTAGGATCCTGCGCGAGGAGTACCTGCAGAAGATCATGGAGCCCTTCTCCATCGACCTCAATCCCAATCTCATTATCTAGAAACACTACACGGACACATTCGTGTTGCGAGAAGAAGGTCTCTTGTTGCGGTGACCTCTGTCCTTCCAAGTTGGCCGTTGCGTATCTATAGTTATTCCAGACATTTGTCTCTATCAGTAGAGGGCGAGCACGTCTTTTTGACAAGGGTAGGCGACCAGTGACGAGCAGACTGAATCAAACAGAAAAGATCGTAATCAGCATCGTTACGTATGGCATGGCCGTCCTGGCGGTAATTCTTCTGTTCGTTTCCGGATTCCGCCCTGCCAGCCTTGTTTTTGCTGCTCTTGCCGTTCCCCTAACGCTTGTTTCTACCATCCTAAAATTGAGAGGTGGGATTATCCTCGCCTTGGCTACTAGCGCCGTTGCGGTGCCGTTTCTCATTCTTGAACTGCGTGAGACAGGCCTTTTCTTCGCATTCTTGGCGATGTCTCTAGCCATCGGTGGGGGGATTGGTCTTGCCAACCAGCGCCGCGAGGTGAGAAAGGAGCGGTGGCGTCGTTCGAAGACGCTTGATGGTCGCTTTGACGATCAAATATTCGAGGGGGCGCTGAACATCCTTCACTTCATCGACAAGGATGGGACGGTTCTTAAGAGGAATGAGGCGTCGCGATCGGTGCTTGGCTATCCGACAAAGCGCACCTTGCAGCTGTCCGAGTATGTACACCCGGATGATATAGACCAGATGAAGGCCGAACTTCTGCGTCTGTTCGAGAGGGGGGAGGTCCGCGATGTCAAAGTCCGTTTCATATCTCAAGATCGAAACATCATCCCAGTGGAGCTGCGGGCGACGCGGGTGACAGAACGCGTAAGCGTGATTGACGCGAGCGATCTGCGGCGCCAGGTCGAGTTACAGCGGCAGCTGATGGAGACCGAGGCACGTTACCGCTACTTGATTGAAGAGGCCGTAGATACCCTCGATTCGGGGATTATCATCTCGGACAAGAAGCATCAGGTGGTCTGGGCAAACAAGACAGTGGGTGAGTTTTTCGGGATAGATCGTGATCGATTGATCGGAATTGACATTCACCGTGCATTCGATCGCTATGTCAACGTGTTCGAGGATTCGCAAGAACTGCGTGCTCGCGTTGAGGAAGCGATTAATACACGCGAGAGGATCGATCCGTACACATGCCACGTTCGCCCAAGCATGGGGCGAGAGGAACGCATCCTGGAATACCGCTCCATCCCGATCGAGACCGAACGCTACAAGGGAGGGCGGATCGAGCACTACATTGATATCACCAAGATCAAGCAGTTGGAGGAAGGCCTTCTGGAGAAGACCAAGAAACTGGAGAAGAGCAACGAGAAGCTTGAACAGTTCTCACATGTGGTCTCGCACGATCTCAAAGAGCCAGCACGTACGGTGGAAGCGTTCAGTGGCTTCCTCCTCGAAGATTATCAGGATAAGCTCGACGAAGAGGGAGTGGATTACCTTCAGAGGATGAAGAAGGCATCGGGGCGCATGCGTGAGCTGATCAATGATCTGCTCAAGTTCTCCAGCATTCACATGGACCGTGGGTCGTTCGAGAAGGTGAACGTACAGAAGGTGTTGGAAGAGCTTAAGGACGACCTGGAAGTGCGCCTGCGTGGCGTGAATCTGCAGATAGACGATGACATGCCCGCAGTGCGGGGAAACCGTGTTCCTATCTCTGAGCTATTCAGCAACCTGATTACAAATGCGATAAAGTACAATGACAAGGCCCTTCCCACAGTGCGCGTAGGCTGGGTGAAGGGATCGAAGAATGATGGCATGTGCACCTTCTTCGTGCAGGACAACGGAATAGGCATCGAAGAGCGATATCAAGAGCGCATCTTCGCCATATTTGAAAAGTTGAACCCAAGAGAGGACTATGAGGG
>JAGGXO010000091.1 GCA_021163015.1 Candidatus Bipolaricaulota bacterium | reverse complement strand
TTCTTCAATGTCTACGAGGCTGACTACGTTGGTGAACTGCTCGTTGGCGGTGTTGATGGAAAGGGAGTGATTGACCTCGGTACGTTGCAGACAGTATTCGCGTTGGGGAAAAGCGCTTGTGCTACACAAGAACACGACTGACGTCCCTTGCAAACACATGTTCAGGAAGCGAAACTAACCGGCCCCACAGAAAAATACCGTACGACCCGCAGCAGTTGCATGGAATAACCGCAAACACAATCCGTCGGTTGGATCGCGCCTACAGCTTCATCACCACAGACATGCATCATAATGATGCGGGCCGTTCGGATTCAGGTGTCTTGCGCCCCAGCGTGCAAGAGCGCCCCGCTGTCTTCCTATCTCTTCTTCGCTTTCTTGCCGACGATCGTCTTTAGCGTCTTTCCGGCTTTGAATGCGGGTACTACTTTTGCGGGAACCTTGATCTTCTTCCCGGTCTGCGGATTCATCCGCGTTGATGCTTTGCGCGTTCTAGCCTCGAACTTGCCGAATCCGGTGATGACGACCGGCTCGTTCTTTGCGAGTGAATTGGTGATAAGATCGACCATCCCCTCGACTGCCTTGCGAGCATCCTTCTTGGTAAGATCCGCTTCCTTTGCCAACTTTTCGACGAACTCTGTTTTGTTCACGCTGTACCCCCTCGAGTAGATAGTAGTGCTCAGCATAGCATTAAAATGGCCTTTTGCCAAGTCTTTCGGCAGTGTTTCTCCCACTGGAACGGCATTCGCACTGTCACTGCAGAGCACACGGATTGATGGAATTCAGATTAGAAGCGACTTTGCGCCTTCACAGGCGCAATGGGTAGTTGGTCACTGGATTTGGTGCGATTTGTCACTAAGTCGTGATTTTGGCTGGTTGGAGGAGTAGGAACAGGCCCCAGACACTTGTGCTCGGGGCCTGTTATGGACACAGTCGTATTACAAGGAGGTAAGACTGGCTCCCCGGGTAGGACTCGAACCTACAACCATTCGGTTAACAGCCGAGCGCTCTGCCAATTGAGCTACCGAGGAATCGGCGATATTCTAGCCATCCGCATTGACATCGTCAAGGCGCGATCATGCCGCGTTCTCGATGATCTGCTTGATGACAGTGGTAGACGCTTCTAGTGCTTCCTGCGTGATCTGCTCGCTTGTCGTGTGTGCTGCGCTGCCACCGTAACCGAGGACAACAGCATTGATCCCTCTTCCTGAAAGGACAAGGGCATCAGTCCCGCCGGTGATGACCTCGATGCGCGGCGTGAGGCCAACAGCACGGATCGCCTCCTGTGCTATCTTCACAACAGGGGCGTCCTCGGAGGTGCGCGACGCCCTGTATTCGATTTCGGATGTTATCTCAACCTTCGCCCCCGCCTCTCTTGCCGCCTGTTCGAATGCCTGGCGCATTGTCTCTGCCTGGCGCATCGCCTTCTCATCATCTAGGCTTCTGCATTCTGCCTGAATCTTCACCCGCTCTGGGATACCGTTTCTGATCGCTCCCCCGTGGATTGTACCCACATTCGCTGTTGTCTCGTGATCGATACGCCCCAACGGTATGCGGCTGATTGCCTGTGCAGCGACGAGGATTGCCGAGATCCCCTTCTCCGGCTCCATGCCTGCGTGGGCCGCTCTTCCGATAACTTCGATGTCGAGAGAGATGTGCGTCGGTCCGCCGATGACGATGGTGGCGGCATCCTCCCCATCGATGATGAATCCCATCTTTGCTCTGACCATAGAGATATCGAGGTTCTTCGCCCCGAGGAGACCGACCTCCTCACCGCGGGTGATGACGATTTCTAGTGGTGGGTGCTTAGTAGCAGTTCGCGTTGCTTCGAAGATCTCTGCGATCCCCGCTTTGTCGTCCGCGCCGAGGATCGTTTCTCCAGCGGAGCGGATCACCCCACCCTCAATAACAGGGCGAATTCCCTTCCCTGGTTTGACAGTATCTGCGTGTGCCCCGAGCAGGAGTGGCTCGGGCTTGCCTGATCCCTTCGCGGGAACGCGCGCGATGAGGTTGCCATACTTATCGAGGGCGCAGTTAGCATTAAGCTCGCTTGTGAACAGGTCTTGCAAGTAGCTGATGAACTTTGCTTCCTCTCCTGACTCACTATCAATCTGCACGAATTTGCAAAATACGTCTACGATATTCTTGGTCATTCCTATCTCCTTCTTGTTCTTTTGATAGCTTCCGTCCCGCGGGGCTAAGTATAGAGAGTGGATATCGTGTTGACCAGGGTTGACGGATGCGTGGGATGAGGCTATCGTAGAAGTCAATGGAGGGGAGATGAGCAATGTTGGCAAGTTGGCGTTGATTGCTGGACTTGTTGCAGTTGCGTCTCTGATGCTGATAAACATGATGATAGCGGAGCGTAGAGAAGCTTCAGGCAGACTATCGCTTGATGAACAGAGGTTGGTCCTCCAATTGGCGCGTGCCCGGTTGCGGCAGATTACGATGGGAGATTCAGCGCCGGAGATCATTGAAGAGAAGTTACCCTCTGCGTTGAAGCGTGATGCTGCCTGTTTTGTGACTCTGACGAAGAACGGAATCCTGCGTGGGTGCATTCTCGATTCTTTTAGTCCTCACGAGCCGTTGTACAAGAATGTCCTGAGGAATGTCGAGTTGGCCGCTACCAGCGATCCGCGCTTTCCGCCGGTGAGGCCATCGGAAGTGGATGATATCACGATCGAGATAAGCGTGCTTGATCGTCCGCGTCCACTTGCATTCTCTGGCCCCGATGACCTGATTTCGAAGCTCGTTCCTGGACAGGATGGCGTGATTCTGACAACGCGCTACGGGAAGTCGACTTATTTGCCACAGGTGTGGGAAGATCTTCCCGATCCCGTGCAGTTCATGTCCTCCCTCTGTCAGAAACAGGGAGCGCCGGGCGATTGCTGGCGAACCGATCCGACCATCGAGATTGAGATCTATCACGTGTTCCACTTTTCGGAATAATTGGACGAATAATCTGCCTTCTTGCGCCGCAAGCAGGAACAATGTGCGTCCAAATGATAGCTATTGCTTGCTTCGGGTATCCTTGACAAGAAGGAGATCCTTCGGTAAAGTATCCTCCGTCGAATCCCTCCATGGCAGCTTGACAGATGGTGTGGAGGGTGGTAGACTTTTTGTTTGCGCTCATACGGGCGCGGATGGATCATTGACAAGTGAATAGAGTGTGTATCATACAAGCGCAGTAAGGGCAAATGGTGGACAC
>JAGGXO010000095.1 GCA_021163015.1 Candidatus Bipolaricaulota bacterium | reverse complement strand
CCGACCGCCAGCTGGCTGCCTTCTCGCAGGGCGGGGGGCCTGTCTGGCTTCGGGCCGCCGTTGGCCCGGCAAGCGCCACGGCGATCAGCCAGGCGATTCGCCGCGTGATCACCGTCGTCTTTCCCGTCCCAACGCCGGCCAGAACCAAGAGAGGCCCCTCGCCGTGCGTGACGGCGGCACGCTGCTGTTCGTTCAAATCAGAAAGCAGGTCATTGCTCATTGCAAGAAGAGTATAGACTGCGCGAGGGGTATTGTCATCGTCTTCTGTACACACTATGATGGGGAGAGGTGATGAGAATGAACAGAAGACGCGCCTTACTTGGCATTCTTCTTATCGGCGCAATCGCTCTTCTTAGCGGTTGCCTCACGCAGAACATGCCCCCAACAGCCAGCTTTATTCCCACCCCGACCACGGGGCAGGCACCGCTTGCCGTATCGTTTGATGCCTCCGCGTCGAGCGACCCCGACGGGACGATCGCATCCTACACCTGGAACTTCGGCGACGGTCAGAACGGATCTGGTATGAGCGGTTCGCACATCTACGGAAATGAGGGGGCTTTCACGGTGATCCTCACCGTGATCGACAACGGTGGGCTGATGTCCACCGCATCACAAACAATCACGGTGACTGCACCGGCGAATACCTCCCCGACAGCGGCGTTCACTGCCACGCCGGAGGTCGGAATACCGCCACTGACGGTCATGTTCAATGCCGCCACATCGCAGGATCCGGACGGGACGATCGCCACCTATGATTGGGACTTCGGTGACGGAAGTGCACACAAACAAGGTGTCGCAGTAACGCATACCTACGCATCTGCCGGCTCATACGCGGCGATCCTCACTGTCACCGACGACGGTGCAGCGCAGGACGTGGAGACGCACACAATCACTGTCAACTCTCCGGGAAACTCAATTCCTACTGCCAGTTTCACCACAGACCCACTGCTCAACCTGATCTTTGCTCATCCTCCAATCACAGTTGACTTTGATGCCAACGGATCAAGCGATGTCGATGGTACGATCGCTTCCTACAATTGGATCTTCGGTGACGGTGGTACAGCGACCGGGGTGACGGCTTCTCACACTTATACGACTTCCGGAACGTACACGATCATCCTGACAGTCATAGACGATCAAGGGGCGCCGGCATCGGCAACAAAGACTACTAAAATCCTCAACATGGGCACGATCGGCCCTATCCTAACGCCGATCATTGTCCCGCCGATCATTCCGATCGGGCCCTAGTCCGAGATCGCGTCGAGGATAGCTGGGAGGAACTGAGGAAGGTCACGGGGTGTGCGCGAGGTGACTAGATTGCCGTCGATCACCACCGGCTCGTCGACCCATTCTGCGTTCGCGGCAAGGAGGTCATCGCGGATCGAGCGGTAGGAGGTCAATCGCCTATCGGCTACGATCCCCGCGGAGATAAGGACCGATCCGGCGTGGCAGATCGCGGCAATAACCATATTGTCGTTGTTCGCCTGACGGATGAGATCCAGCGCATCTTCGTGTTGCCGCAGCCTGTCCGGGGCTAGCCCACCGGGAACAACTATCGCCTGCACGTTCTTCAAGCTAACATCGGAGAACGAGCGCGTTGCAGTGACGGTGATTCCGTGCTTGCCAGCGTAGACATGCCCGGATTCCTTCCCCACGATCTCTACCGTAAGTCCCGCCTCAAGGAAGCGGTAGTAGGGAACCCACAACTCGAACTCCTCATACCCCTCTTCGACAAGAATCAACACTCCATTCATCCTGGCCTCCTTATGCAGCCAGGACTGTACTAGCTGAACTGAGCCAAAGCAAGAAGGAATACCGATAAGAGATGCCCACTGGGCGCGTGGGATTGTCCATGAGATCGCCTCGCGCTGCTTAGGGGCACCTCTCTCGAAGAACACATTTGGCAGGAACCACACCACTGATCCCCCCGCTGATTGCTTGATCTACTCTTGCCAATTGTATCAAAACGCGATATCGCTGTCTTTATCAGGATTATCAATGGGGCAGGCGCCTTCTTCTTGACAAGGCCATAGTGTATTAGTATACTAGTACACTATGACGAACCGAGATGATTGGCTCATTGATATGGACGCCGGACCGATCTTCGTACAGATCGCTGAGACTGTGCGTCGATTCCTGGCCCGGGGAGACCTGGCCGCGGGGGAGAAACTCCCGTCGGCGCGTGAGTTGGCGCAGCGCTTGAGTGTTAATCCGAACACAGTGATCCACGCCTACTCGGAACTGGAGGGACAGGGAGTGATAGAAACAAGACGAGGACTGGGGACGTTCGTCCGCGAGGATGCGCCTGTGGAGACGATGCAACGCGATCTCCTCAAGTCCGCAGCGATGCAGTATGCCAAGGAATTCGGGCGGCTCGGCGTATCTGCAAGAGAGGCGATCGCAGTCCTGCAGGAGGTGCTGGATGCTGGCAAGACTTGATGATGTGACCAAGCTGTACGGAAGGAACGAGGGGCTGCGAGACTTCACGATCGCATTTCCCAAAGGTGAAGTTGTAGGAGTATTGGGCCTGAACGGAAGCGGCAAATCGACGATGCTGAAGCT
>JAGGXO010000099.1 GCA_021163015.1 Candidatus Bipolaricaulota bacterium | reverse complement strand
TACGTGTTTCGTCGATTGTTGGGCCTGATCATCTCCTGTTTTCTGATCTCTCTGCTCGTCTTTGTCGTGATGAGAGTCATCCCTGGCGATCCGGCGCAGATCATGCTCGGGACTGAGGCCAATCCTGCATCGCTCTCCGCGTTGCGCACTCAGCTTGGCCTCGATCGCCCGATCTACGCGCAGTACGGCGCATGGGCACGCGGGGTCCTTACCGGAAACCTCGGAGATTCTCTTCGCTATGGCGTGCCGATCTTTGACCTCATCACTTCGCGCTTGATGGTGACCGTGCCACTTGCTTTGCTTGCCATGCTTATCGCTGTGGTGATCGGTCTTCCGGCCGGATTATACGCAGCGGTACATCGAGGAGGGCTCGGCGATTACGGGGTCATTGCTCTGTCGCAAGCGGGCCTTTCGATCCCATCTTTCTGGTTGGGGATTCTGCTGATGCTTGCTTTCTCGCTGAAGTTACGCTGGCTGCCGGCGGGCGGATTCGTCCAGTGGAGCGAGAGCTTCGGCGGAGCCATTCAGTCCCTTCTACTTCCTGCAGCAGCCCTTGGCGTGATCCGCGCAGCGGTCGTTGCTCGCCTCGGTCGCTCATCCCTGCTCGAAGTGCTCGGGCGTGACTACATTCGCACGGCTCGCGGCAAGGGGGTGCGTGAGTCGGTTGTTCTTTGGAAGCACGCGCTGCGCAACTCTCTCATCCCGATTGTGACGGTCCTAGGGATGCAGTTTGCTTCGCTTCTTGCCGGGGCGATCATCATCGAGAACGTTTTTTATCTGCCGGGGCTGGGAAGGCTTGCGTTTCAAGCGATTGGTCAGCGCGACCTGCCGGTGGTTCAGGACATCGTTGTCCTGGTGGCGGTCCTCGTTGTTGGGATGAACCTTATTGTCGACCTCGCCTACGCCCTGCTCGATCCACGCATCAGGTTGGAGTGACAATGAAACCTCCACGCACACTACCCAGACGCGCGAATAGAAGCGTGAGCTTCAGTATTGGACTTGTAATCGTTCTCTTCGTTCTTCTTGTAACCATAGTAGGTGCCTTCTATACCCCCTACGACCCCATCAAGATGCACATTGCTGACAGGCTCGCGCCACCCACGTTGCAGCACCCACTGGGGACGGATTCCTACGGGCGCGATGTTGCAAGCAGGATAATGCAGGGGGCGGGGAACACTATTCTAGTTGGCGTAGTTGCAGTGAGTGGAGGAATGGCACTTGGGATATTGTTTGGTCTGATCGCCGGGCTTGCGGGAGGAATGAGGGGCGAAGCAATGATGCGGGTGATGGACGTGCTATACGCGTTTCCTGCGGTACTGAGCGCGATCCTCTTCTCCTCCATATTCGGCGCCAGCCTGACGAACTGCATGATTGCAATCGGAATCTATAATGTTCCGATATTTGCCCGCCTTACGCGAGGATCGGTTCTTGCCGCGCGCGAGGAGGAGTACGTGGCTGCGGCAGTGGCCATCGGGCGCAGCCGTGCCGCTGTGGCGTGGTACCATGTACTGCCGAATATCATCTCACCGCTCATCGTGCAGGGGACGATCCAGTTTGCCGGTGCGATCCTCGCTGAAGCCGGTCTGAGTTACCTTGGCTTGGGCATCCAGCCGCCGTTCGCGAGTTGGGGTGGGATGTTGCGTGAGGCACAGACATTCATGGGCCTCGATCCACTCCTTGCCGTCTTTCCGGGAATCGCCATCGCGATCACCGTCCTCGGCCTAAACCTATTGGGGGACGGATTGCGTGACATGCTCGACCCAAGTTTCGTCCGTTCCTACTAGACTCCTTGCCCTCTGCCGGTACTGGCAGTACCATGCGCGATGTGATATTCGTGCTGGGATAAAGCGAAAACCGTGCTTCTTCGAGGAGGGGCCTGTGAATAGGAAATTCTGCTTGTTGCTTGTTGTGGTTGCTCTAGTAGGGATGGCTGGATTTTCACAAGAAAGCGGAGGGACGCTCACCGTTGCGTTGATGGCTGAACCGGATGGGCTAAACATGATCGTCACCCCGGCTGCGGCGAGCTTCCAGATCGTGATGTACAACATCAACGAGCCGCTACTGCGCTACACCGCCGATCGAGTGATCGAGCCGCTGCTGGCAACGAGCTACGAGGTGACAAACCAAGGTGCTGAGACCTATTATACGTTCCACTTGCGAAGCGGGGTCAAGTTTCACAACGGAGCGCCGTTTACCGCAAGCGATGTGAAGTACACCTTTGATAAGCTCCTCGATTCAGAGACCTCATCGCCGAACGCGTCACTCTTTGCGTTTGTGAAAGAGGTCGAGGTTGTTGATCCCCTGACCGTGCGCTTTGTGACGGAGGGGGCGGGTGCCCCGTTGATCGGATACCTCGGCTCGGCGAAGGGGACTGGAATCATTCCACGGGGCTCGGATATGGACGCCCTGCGTACGCATCCGATTGGCACCGGCCCGTTCAAGTTCTCGGAGTGGGCGCCTGGAGATCACATCACACTTGTCAAGAACAGCGGCTATTGGAAGTCTGGAGTCCCGTACTTGGACAAGGTGATCTGCCGGTTCATCCCCGATCAGGCGGCGTCACTCGCCGCCTTGCGCTCAGGAAGCGTCGATCTTGTCGATCGTATGGTGGGCGAGAATGCTCTCCAGATCGAGAACGATCCGGCGCTAAAGATCATCTCCGGTCCACAGAACCTGGTGCAGATCCTGGCGATGAATGACGCGCGCGCGCCGTTCGATAACGTTCTCGTCCGCCGGGCGATATGCTATGCGATCAACCGCGACGAGATTATCGCTGCGACCGACCTCAAGGCGGAATGGGGGAGTCCCGTCGGCTCGCATATGACGCCGCTTAGCCCCTACTACGTCGACCTTGTCGGAAGGTACCCCTATGACCCGGACAAAGCGCGCGCCCTCCTTGCCCAAGCCGGTTACCCGGCTGGGTTCTCCACGACGATCTACCTCCCGCAGCCCTACCAATTTCACATCCGTACCGGTCAGATCATCGCAGATGAACTGAGGCAAGTGGGGATCGACTGCAAGCTGCAGATCCTCGAATGGGGCCAGTGGCTCGATCGTGTCTACAAGCAGTGGGACTACGATATGACCGTCATTGCACACGACGTGTCGATCGAGCCTGCAGCGAACTTCAGCAAGGGGTTCGAACAGGCGCAGGAAGATGGAAGATCGGTCTACTACTGGCAGTACACGAACAAGTACCTACGCGATCTCCTTGTACAGGCTCGTGAAACGAACGACTTCAACGAGCGAAAGACGATCTATGCGATGGTGCAGACGCTGATCTCAGACGACGCTGTCATGGCCTGGATACAGGTGCCGCACCAGCTGGAGGGGATGAACGCCAAGCTGATGGGTTACCACATCCTGTCGCTCTACGTCCTCGATCTTGGATCGATCTACTGGGAGGCAAGCAAGTGAAAAGGGCGGAACGCGCTTACGGCATGTGGGAGAGCCCGATCACGCCACGCCAGTTAGCGCTCGGGGTGCGATTGAGCGATGTGATGTGGAACTCCGATGGTGAGACCCTCGTCTGGCTCGAAGGCCGTTCGGACAGAGGCGTCCTTGTCGCCAAGCGTCGAGGAGAAGGAGCGCGCGATCTGACCGCGGAGCTTTCGGTGCGAGCTCGCGTCGGCTACGGCGGCGGGGACTTCACTGTCGCGCTCGGGATCGTCTACTTCGTCAGTAACGGGAGGATCTACCGTCAACCACTGGCCGGTGGGGAGGTGCGGCCGATTACCCCACCATTCGGCGATGCGGCATCTCCCGTGGTATCCCAGGATGGGCGGTGGATCATCTACGTCCACTCCGATGGAAAAAACGACGCCATCGCTGTCTGCGATACAGAGGGCAAGTACTGGCCGCAGCGGATTGCCTTCGGTGACGACTTCTACATGCAGCCCTGTTGGCATCCAGATGGCAAGAGGATCGCTTGGATCAGCTGGAATCATCCGAACATGCCCTGGGACGGGACGAGGCTCCATCTGGGCACACTGGGCGTGGACGGACCCGGCCTGCCGATGCTGCGCGATGATCAACAAATAGCGGGGAGCGACAGCGTAGCGATCTTTCAGCCGCAGTTCTCCTACGATGGAAAGACCCTGGCCTACGTATCCGATGAAACAGGATACGGAAACCTGATGATCCACGATTTGGACAGCAAGACGGGCCGAGCGTTGACCTCCGGAGAGGAGGAGATCGCGCAACCCGGATGGGTTCAGGGAGAACGAACTTTCGGTTTCACAAGCGACGGAGGCGCGATCATCTACCGTGCGAGGATGGGTGGGCGAGACACGTTGCGCCGTATCGAGCTTAAGACAGGGAGAGTTGAATCTTTCGATCAGGAGTTTGCCGACTATTCAATCTTCTCTCAGATCAGCCCCTCCCCGAGCGAGGATGTTGTTGCGTTGATTGCACAGGGGGCGACGATCCCGCCACGCATTGTCACCTGCTCTCTAGGTTCACGCCCGCGCGTTCATCACTTTAGCACTACCGAGACCACTCCCAGTGGCGACATATCCATCCCCGAGCAGGTCACTTGGAAGTCTTCAGGCGGTGAGGTCGTGCACGGCCTGTACTACCCTCCGCGCAACGAGGCGTACGTTGGGCGCGGAAGGCCGCCGGCGATCGTACAAGTGCACGGCGGACCTACCTCTCAATACGCATTCGGTTACCACGCCCAGGCACAATTCTTCACCTCGCGCGGATACGCGGTACTGCAGGTTAACCACCGCGGAAGCACAGGCTACGGCCGAGCGTATCGTGAGGCATTAAACGGCAACTGGGGAATCGTCGATGTAGAGGACACTGCCGCTGGAGCGCGCTTCCTTGCCAAGAGCGAGCGAGCAGATGAGAAGCGCTTGGTTGTAATGGGCGGAAGTGCAGGCGGGTACACCGTCCTTCGCTGTCTGACGGAGCACCCTGGCCTATTCAGCGCTGCTCTCTGTTTATATGGTGTCTCCGATCTGTTTCGTCTGGCACTGGAGACGCACAAGTTTGAGGCTCACTACCTTGATTCTCTCATTGGAGAACTGCCGGAGGCAAGTGCCACATACCGCGAGCGCTCACCGATCTACTCTGTTGACAAGATCGTCGACCCGATTGCCATCTTCCAAGGGGAGGAAGACAGAGTTGTCCCCAAGGAGCAATCAGAGATGATCGTTGAGTCATTGCGGCGGAGAGGCATCAAACACGAGTACCATCTCTATCCGGGAGAGGGACACGGTTTTCGTAAAGCAGAGACCATCGAGGCCTTCTATCGTGATGTAGAGCGCTTCCTGCGCGAAAACGTGCTCTTTTCCTGAGAAGCCTCGATCACGAATGACACGAATGGAGCAGGCATCACGAATTGCACAAATGGGACGAATCACACGAATAGGGAAAAGTGATAGAAGCCGCAAGCCTACCAGGGATTGCTGGAGCCAAGAGTTCTAGTATTCGTGTTATTCGGTATATTCGCGCAATTCGTGATCGCAGTCCTGAAGCAATGCGTTGGATGCACTCTCAAGAGACATCACGAATTTCACAAATCGCACAAATCTCACGAATGGAAACAAAGGAAAACTACGGCACCGCATCGCTAGATTACAACAGTTGTAGCATTCGTGTTAGTCGGTATGTTCGTGAAATCCGTGATTACGCTGTTCGTACAAGAGGGGTATAAACACTGAGAGATATCACCAATGGAACACATCACGTACATGATGTATCCTTTTCTGATGGGTCAACCAGTAGGTGGTGAGCAATGCATCATGGACAAGCAAGATAGGGTGCTTTACCCGGTATTATCGTACAAGGTTATGCAAGCTGTGTTTGAGGTACACAATGCCCTAGGTCCGGGATTTCTGGAGAGTGTCTATGAAGAGGCACTAGCCTTCGAACTTGAGCTCAGGGGAATTCCCTTTGTGCGGCAAAAGGCTGTTGAAGTGCTATACAAAGGCAAAGTCATCGGATCACAGCGCCTTGATCTCGTCATCGACGACAAGATCATTCTCGAATTGAAAGCTGTGTCCGGACTGACAGATGTCTTCAAGCAGCAAACATTGTCGTATCTCAAAGCGACCGGCTTGAAACTCGGCATTCTCATCAATTTTGGGGCTCCACGAGTGGAATATGTCCGTATCGTGAACTGAGTATCGCGAATGTGTCGGTGTTATGGGAGAGGAAACCTGCCGGATCACAAATGACACGAATGGACAAATGGCACGAACGGAATGCTTGAGATTCTAGGCTTAATTTGTGTATTCGGACTATTCGTGGAATTCGTGATCGCGCTTCTTAGGCAAAGCGTACGATAACCCACTACAGGCATCACGAATTGCACGGATCATACGAATCTCACGAATAGGAAAAAGTGATAGAAGCCGCAAGCCTACCAGGGATTGCTGGAGCCAAGAGTTCTAGTATTCGTGTTATTTGGTATATTCGTGAAATTCGTGATCCTTCCGTTTACGGTGCTTGCGTGGGATTTGCCAGCCAACCGTCGATCCTCGCCGCCCAACTTGCCTGCATGGCAGCATTTGTGCCATGCACAGTCTCATCGTCGTAGAGCGACTGCATCTGCGCAGTCATGTCTAGAACTGCTGACGCAGTAGCGTTGATCTCTTTTCTTAGAGCAGTCCTCACCTCATCCGTTGTTGCTCCCGTAACACGCGGGCGAGTAAGGAGGATCTCAAGCTTCCTAGCGTAGACCTCGTTTAGATCAAAGTGCCGTTGCTCATGCATTAGAACATCTGCAGATTTCCCCTCTGAGGCGGCCC
>JAGGXO010000030.1 GCA_021163015.1 Candidatus Bipolaricaulota bacterium | reverse complement strand
TGAACCTTGCCCGCGATTGCGCAAGTAAGGACGAAAAGCAGGTGATCCTGATCGGGTTCTCCGGCCATGGTCACTTTGACATGTCCGCCTACAGCGCCCATCTCGCCGGACAGCTAGTGCGCACGAGCTAAAGCTGTTCATGAACCGTTTTTCTTGCGTGTAGCTAGGTTGCTGGGGCGACCACCCGGTCGCCTCAGCCTCTGGTCTCATCTTGTGCGAGACAACTCTGTTAGTTGCATAACCTAGACAGGGCGGGTATACTTAGTTCCAGTTTCCGAAGCAATTTACTCGCATAACAACCTAGAAGATTGATTGCAACTAACCAGAGCTGAGAGTGCGACTTGGCTCACCGGAGCCAAGGAGTGTTTTTTTTGAATTTTGAAGAGTTTTCGTTTGACCGACGCATTGCCGTCGGCGTGAAGTCCGTTGGTTACACTACCCCCACCCCAATACAAGAGAAGGCTATCCCTGTCATTCTTGAGGGACGCGATATCCTGGGCATAGCCCAGACAGGAACAGGGAAGACGGCTGCCTTCGTGCTACCGATTCTCCAGCGCCTGCTTCAAGGACCACGTGGGAAAGTGCGAGCCCTGATCGTCGCCCCAACTCGCGAACTGGCAGAACAGACCCATCAGGAAATCGTCAAGCTGGGCCGCGACACCAAGATTCGTAGCGTGACAATCTACGGCGGGGTAAGCAAGAAGCCGCAGCTCGCGGCTCTGCGCCGTGGAGTGGAGATCGTTGTTGCCTGTCCGGGGCGCCTGCTGGACCACGTTGATGCCGGTGCACTTGACCTCTCGCATGTCAAGGTACTTGTGCTCGATGAGGCAGACCGCATGTGCGACATGGGGTTCCTTCCCGATATCAAGCGCATCATTCGTCAGGTGCCGGAGAAGCGGCAAACCCTCTTCTTCTCGGCAACCATGCCCAAGGACATTCGCGTCCTCGCCGACAGGATTCTTGATAGGCCAGAAACGGTGCAGATTGGAATGATTTCCCCGGCAAAGACGGTCTCCCACGCACTCTACCCGGTCCCTGAGGACCGTCGCAAGGAGCTACTCGTTGCGATGCTGCAGCGGACTAAGACTGGTCGTGTACTCGTTTTCACTCGCACCAAGCATCGAGCTCAGAACCTCGCTACGTTCATGAAGAAACGTGGATATCGCGCAGGCGCACTACAGGGGAATATGACCCAAAACCAGCGGCAACAAGCAATCAATGGCTTCCGCAAAGGGAAGATCGATATGCTTGTGGCCACAGACATCGCGGCGCGAGGGATCGATGTCTCGCAGATTTCGCACGTAGTGAACTTCGACATGCCGGATACCGTAGATGCTTACACGCATCGGATCGGTCGTACCGGAAGAGCCGAGCATTCGGGTGAAGCGTTTACGTTTGCGGTCCGTGGCGACAGTGGGATGGTCCGGGACATCGAAAAAACGATTGGCACGAAGTTAGAACGCAGACGGGTTCCAGATTTTGACTACGGTGTCGGGTTCAATCCTGAACGACAGTTCCCGCAAAGAAGTTCAAGTTCATCGCGCCTGCCTCGCTCATTTAGAAGCCGCGGTACGCGCCGTAGGAGCTTTCGCTAGTAAAGGAACTTAGCCTGTCATATACAAGATGTTGAGTACCCCTAAGCAGCCAAGCGCAACTGGGATGTGCAAGGCTGCCGGGGTGCTCTAAAGGGTTTGGGACGACCTTATCCCTTGCCGACTTTGGAGGACTAAGGTCAGGGGCCACCACTGAGGTTGTACTCATGGGGTCGAGCGACGTGCAGCCAATCATCTATGTGCATACCCTTTTCTGGGTAGGGAATAAGTGATTTCCAACACCCGCATGTAGTATCATACATGTCTGGATCGAAATGACCCTTTCTATCTGGAAGGAGGCTTACCATGGCCAAGTCGAGCGACAAGCAAAAACAGAGCAACAAGAAGAAACCTCAGAAAACCATCAAAGAGAAGCGTGCCGCAAAGAAGGCCAAGAGAGCTCAGAAGAGCTGAACTAATCGAAGCGTAAGACAATCCCAAGCGCCGACCGATCCTAGGCGCCGTATTCTAGCTAAGCTGCGTGACTTTTGCCCTGAATATCGAGCCAAGGATGAGATCACAGATGGCCTTGATTTGCGTCTACCACGAGAGACGATCATCGTTCAGGGCCGGAGGGCCCTGGGATTCGAACGGCAGCTGATACGGTAGCCCTTTCGGAGTGTCTTACTTCAGTGACAAGAGCACTCCATGTGCTTGAGATCTACGAATACCCAGTCTGAACGGCAGCCATCATCCAACACCAGCCGTGAGTCAGCATACGCCGAGGTCTCGATTGCTGTGTAGATATAGTTGGTTCGAAAGTTCTCTAGAGCACTAAGTGGAAGATCCTCTGAATAAGAGGCTCGCAGCCGTCAGCAACCCGAACAAGGCTAGCAAGATTAGGCTGATCAGGCGATGCTGTAACCGATGTGCTGATCGTACAATCTCATGTGTACAGAACGCCGCCTGACCCGCTTCGCCGGCAAACTCGAACTGATTCCAAGAACGCGGTAATCTCTCCATTCCATGACCGCCGAACACTGGGGTGAGATTGCTGCGCTGGGCACGGCTGTTCTGTGGACAATGACGTATCTGCAGTTCACAGTGGCCGTGCGTCTGATTGGGGCATCCTTACTCAACCGAACTCGCTTGACAGTTGCGCTCGTGTTCCTGGTTCTCGCGCATCTGATTGTGCATGGCACCCCATTTCCTCTTGATGTCGAGGCAGCACGCTGGGGATGGCTCATTCTCAGTGGGGTCATCGGGTTCGCCATCTCCGATGCACTCCTCTTTCGCTCCCTGTTCCATCTCGGCGCGCATCGGACATCGCTCTTGATGGCGCTAATCCCGGTGGCAAGTACATTGCTGGCTTGGGGAGCGTTTGGCGAAAGGCTGACAACTATTCAGGTGGTTGCGGCGCTTGTCACAGTTGGTGGAATAGCTCTGGTTGTCAGCGCACGACCGTCGGATCCAGAGCCCGTAAGAGGTGATCGCCGAACGTCGTTTGGCATTCTGTGCGCGCTCGGTGCGGTGGTAGCGCAGTCTTTGCGTTACGTCCTGTCCAAACAGGGAATGAGCGGAGGATTCCCGATCTTGTCAACGAACGTGATGCAGATCCTCGCTGCCACGGTGGCGGTGTGGGTGGTGGCGGCGCTTCGTGGGACGATCCGTGGGAGCCTGGCGCCTCTACGCGACCGCACCGCGATCTTGTCAACGGTTGGTGGCGCATTCACGGGGCCATTTCTTGGGGTCAGCTTCTCGCTTGTGGCGCTCTCCGCGGCTCCGGTCGGCATCGCGTCGACGCTTATGGCTCTAACGCCCGTCTTTCTGCTCCCCATCTCCCGTTTCGTTTTCAAGGAACATATCACGCCACGAGCGGTAATCGGAACCGCCCTCGCCATCGCGGGCGTCGCGATTCTGTTCCTCGTTCAAGCCCCATGACAAGCCTGCGGTAGGCAATGCACCCAGTTACCTGAGGCGAACTATCTCGGGTCCGATCAACGTGTTCGGCGGTGAAACGAGTAGTTGGGGCAAGGTTCAGACCCAGAGCGGCTTTCGCGGGACAGATCGCCCTAGGCTAATTAGGATGTGATACAACTCGCACTGCCCCGGCTTCAGTGGATTGGGGCGTCGTTACCCAAGTTTGGAGGATGCAAACTCTCTTGCCAATCTTGCCTTGCGTGCAATATTCGCCTTCATCCTCGTGCCCAACGCCCTGTCGATCGCGTCATCGATGATCAGTGGAGGCAGCAGACCGAGGATGCTTCGCCGGTAGTAGACGAGTAGTTCCAAGGCTGCGAGATCGAGAAGAACATCTAAGATTGCCTTCTCCGTCAACGGTTCCTTGGTTTCCCGATCACTGACGAGCTCAATGTCGATCATCAGGCCTTGGCCGCGCACCTCGCCGATCTGTGTGTGGCGATTGGCCAGTTCTCGGAGTCGATCAATCAGCTGTGCGCCAACCGTGGTGGCGTTCTCTGACAGTCGCTCGCCGATCAGAATGTCGATGTTCCTGAACCCGACCGCGACACAAACCAGATGACCGCTGGCGGTTGAGCCATGCTCGAACTGGTTCCCCTCTCCAAGAAAGCGCTGGTAGATGATTTCCGTGGCAACCGTAGCTGCCAGCGGGAGATAGCCACTGCTGATTGCCTTTGCCAGGCAGAGGATGTCGGGAGCCGGTGTCCAGTCTTCACTGACGAACAGCTTTTTACCCGGCTAGAGTCCAAGTACGTGGTGCAATCGTCCGGCAATGAAGGCGTGGTTGAAATGAACGACCATCGCTGTCATCTTCAGGGATCAACAACAGAAGCCGGACACACATCGACACTGAGGAGGAAGCGATGGTCAAAGGAAGGGTAGACGGTTTGGCATGGCTACGCAAGCAAGTAGAGGCAGCAGACAAGGATCTACTGCGAGAGATGGTGAAAGGGGTGGTAGAGACACTGATGAGTGCTGAGGTGGATGCTGTCTGTGGTGCACCATATCGAACACCGAGCACGGAGCGAATCAATCATCGCAATGGCTACCGTGAGCGACGGTGGGATAGACGTGTAGGTACGATTGGTGATGCAATACCCCGTGTACACAAGGGACTTACTTCCCGGAATGGTTGTTGCAACGGCGTCGCCGATCAGAGCGGGCGGTGGTGCAAGTGGTAACGGAATGCTATGTGTGGTGTGTCCACGCGGCGTGTGGATGGACTGGTCCGTACACTTGGTCTAGGTGGGATGAGCAAGAGCCAGGTATCTGAGCTAGCCAAGGAGCTAGATAGTCTGGTGGAAGGATTCCGCAGTCGTCCCCTGGATGCTGGACCGTACACGTTTGTCTGGTTGGATGCGCTGACCCAGCGTTGTCGAGAGGATGGTCATGTGGTGAACGTGGTGACGGTGATCGCCACAGGAGTAAACAGTGATGGTCATCGGGAGATTCTAGGGGTCGATGTGTTTACCAGCGAAGATGGAGCTGGGTGGAGCAGTTTCCTGCGTAGCCTAGTGGAGCGTGGCCTAAGCAGAGTGAAGCTAGTGATCTCCGATGCGCACAGTGGGCTGAAGGCAGCCATTGCTGAACAACTACCAGGGAGTGCATGGCAGAGGTGTCGTGCCCACTCCATGTGCGACGTGCTGAACAAGGTTCCCAAGAGCACGCAGGATCTGGTAGCGAGATGGTGCGTTCGATATTCGCTCAACCGACAGAGGAGGAGATATGGGAGCAGTACAAGCGGGCAGTTGATCATTTGGAAGATCTCTTTCCTGCAGCAGCGAATGTGTTGAGTGAAGCAGGTGAGGAGATCCTGGCATTCTCGGTGTTTCCCAAGTCGATCTAGGGACAGATCTGATCAAACAATCCCCCAGGAGCGACTCAATCGCGAGGTAAGACGCAGGAACGGTGTTGTCGGGTATTCCCCAACAGTGAATAGATTATTCGCTTGGTCGGCGCTGTACTTGCGGAACAGAACGACAAATGGATGATCAGCAGCAGATGTATGCACCTCGACGTGATCCAGAAGGCACAGGCAGTGTCCGATCGGATGGAGGAGAACGAACTGAACGAATCAGAAGAAGAGACCATGCTCATCGGGCAACTGACTGCATGATCAGTGAGCGAGGATGACGCGATGACTCAATACACCACTTGACAGGACGTGGCCGCGTGGCTGGCAAAGGGAATGTCTATATGGGAAAAGTGTTGACACTCAGTGATTCTCGTACATAGAATAGTGTCGATGTCTAGTTGTTCACCGATGAAACGTTCGATCGAATACGCTCTTCACGGCGCTTCCTTGAAGAGATGCTAGTATGAAGGTTGCCATCTCCTCCCGTGAGAGCACAATCCTGGCAAGACTCAATTCTCTACGTGAAGCTTCCGCGCAGCGCGTAGTTTGGCGCTACGCGACCGAGGGTTTGCTGCAATTTCTTCCTGCGTGGGGGTGATCGGGTGCTTTGTCATAACCTCCATCTCCACCTTCTTGTCACACATGCACACGGGTAGATCCGGCGGGCAAATACAAGAGAGCGCCTTGTAACGGAAGAAGCCCTTGACGATACGATCCTCCAGAGAATGGAAATCGATTACCGCCATCACTCCTCCTGCGGAGAGGACGGAGAAGCCTGCTTCCAGTCCCTTCTTCAGATTATCGAGCTCATCGTTGACCACGATTCTAAGTGCCTGAAAGGTGCGCGTTGCCGGATGGATGTGCGGCGGATGGAACTTGCGTGGAATGGCATCGAACACAAGCCTCGCCAGTTCGTCCGTTGTCTCGATTCTCCCCTTCGTGCGCGCAGCCACGATCGCAGCGGCAATCCTGCGGGCAAATCGCTCCTCTCCGTAACGGGAGATGAGTTCTGAAAGCTCCTCTGCCGATGCGTCGTTCACAAGATCAGCAGCGCTCACCCCACTTATACGGTCCATGCGCATATCAAGCGGACCGCTCGCGCGAAAGCTGAATCCACGTTCGAAGCGATCAAGTTGCAGTGACGATAGCCCCAGGTCGAGGAGGAATCCATCTATCCTATCCACTCCAAGATTCCCCAGCATGTTCACACAATCCCGGTAGTTGCCGTGCACTAGGTGAATACGATCGCCAAACGGAGCAAGCCGCTCCTTGGCAATCGACAATGCCTCCTCATCGCGATCGATCCCAACGATCTCGATCGCCGGGTACTCTTCGAGCAGCGCTTCGCTGTGCCCGCCCATGCCGACCGTACCATCGACGATCAGCGCACCTGGGCGCAAAGAAAGCAACTCCACAACCTCTTGCATGAGCACCGGCCGGTGGATGGCTCGACAATCACGTTCCTCTGAACTCATATTGAGACGATACTAGAGCAGGGATGAGAAGCGCAAGGGCGTTGGTCATGTTGCACGGATGCTGCTAGAATTGCGTTTACAAAGCGGAGGGCGGATGGACAACAAAGAAGTTGGGCAAATGTGGAACGAGAATGCGGACGAGTGGACGCAACTGAGTCGTGCCGGGTATGACGTCTGCCGCGATCTGTTCAATACGCCAACGTTTCTTGAGATTCTTCCTGATGTAAGCAACCTCGATGGTCTCGACATTGGCTGCGGCGAGGGGAACAACACCCGCATCCTTGCCCGTCGCGGAGCGAGGATGACGGGGATCGACATCTCCGAACGGTTTATCGAGCACGCGCGTGCGGAAGAGGAACGAGAAACCCTGTGGATCTCCTACCGCATAGCAGATGCGGTCGATCTGCCCTATCCTGCGAAGACGTTCGACTTTGCCACCGCGTTCATGAGCATGATGGACATCCCGGAGGTCGAGCGCGCCATTTCCGAGGCATATCGTGTTCTCAAGCCGGGTGGGTTCTTCCAGTTCTCGATTTCTCATCCCTGCTTTGATACGCCACATCGCAAGAAGCTGCGCGATGAACAAGGCAAAGCGTACGCCTTCGAGATCGGCGGGTACTTCGAGAAACTCGACGGTGAAGTAGAGGAGTGGACCTTCGGCGCCCTGCCTTTGGAGCAGCAAGAACAGGTAAGGAAGTTCAGGGTGCCAAGGTTTACCCGCACTATGAGTGAGTGGTTGAATCTACTGATCGATGCCGGGTTCACCCTCGAACGCTTTGCCGAGCCGAGGCCGAGTGATCAGGCCGTGCTGCAGCACCCGAACCTACAGGCTGCACAGGTCTTCCCCTTCTTCCTCATCGTGCGCGTACGGAAATGAACACTCGAATGCAAACGGGGTCAGGTCTTGCAATCCAACACTCAAATGTATGAAATAGGATTCTAGTGTTGGATTACAAGACCTGACCCCACTCTATCGCTTCGCCGAGCAGATGATTCGATAGGGGCAATAGCTACAAGCGAAGTAGCTGGGCTCGGCGGGGAAGCGCCTGGCACGAATCCCTTCCGCTGCTTGCTTGATCTCCACACGCGCTTTGTCGAGTGCTTTCTCGGTCGGCTCAATTCTTCCGATGAACAGCTTCGGCGTGAGGAAGCGCAGTTCGAGCGCCGCTGGAAGTGCTTTGAACAAGTTCTCGTAAGCAAGGGCGTAGATCGCCAGTTGCCGACTCGCTCTTGTCTTCTTGTCCGCATCCTCCTGATCCTTCACTTGGGACGTCTTGTAATCGATGATTAACCCATCATGCGGATTGTTGATGTCCGGGATGTCGATTCGGTCAAACACTCCCACGATCTTTACCCCGCCATCGACAAACGAGAAGTGCTGCTCGATGTAGGTCGGGATCGCATCTTCTGCCTGCGCGTGCGCGTAGAACTCGGCTAAAGCCTGCAACCCCTCCTGGTAGCGCAGCTCTTCGTGCTCGCGCGTGAGGAATCCCTCTGTTTGCCACGCCTTGCGAAACGCTTCTTGCACCTCAGCAAGCGAGATCTCCTCCCCCACATGCCGCGCGGTGTTATAGCGCTTGATTGCCTGGTGGATTGCACTTCCATAAATCACCGCGTGATGCTGGCGAATCGGGACCTTGAGGATATGGATATAGCGGTACTTAAGTGGGCAGGTTAGGTAGTCGTCGATCTTCTTGTTGCTCAGCACTAGCATCTCCTGCCCGCGTGGGATGAGAACAAGGTCGTCCCCCATCTCTGTCTCCGGGTCGATCTCCACCTGCTGTTTCCCTCGCCTATTGATGGAGGCGATCGGCGAGCTCTTCGCCACGTTCAGATCAGCGGCCGCAAGGTCGAGCGCTTCGGAGACGAACTGGCTCGGTTTACGCGGGCGCTTGCCGCCATAGTCTTTTGCGCTCGTCAGGTACAACTCCTCCTTGGCTCGCGTCATCCCGACGTAGAACAGGCGCCGCTCTTCTTGCTTATGGAAGTCGGACTCCGCTTCAGGGAGGATATCCTTAATCAGACCGTCAGGGAGTGGGATCGCATCGCGACGATGAGACGACGGGAACCGCCCCGAGACCAGACCGACGAGGAAGACGATTGGAAACTCTAGTCCCTTGGCCTGATGGATGGTGAGGACGTTCACCGCGTCTTCATCCCATTCCGCCTCTCCCACAGGCGGGTTATCCCCAGCGTCGATGAGTGAATCAAGGTAGTCGATGAACCAGGGGACACGATCGTACTTGGCCACACGCGAGAAACGCTCGATGATGGAGAAGAACTTGGCGATGTTCTGAACCTTGAGTGCGTCCTGCGGATCTTCCGAATTGGAGAGCGCGGTGATTGTACCCGTGCGCACAGAGAGGTAGTGATAAAGCACCTCGCCGGTCTTCTCCTGCGACGCCAGGGAGAGAGTGGCCGCCAGGTCATCGGCTAGGCTGGTCATCGCCTCCCGCCCCTCCGCCGAGAGGCCGAGGAACTCCTCACGCTTCGCCGCCACGCGAAACACCTCAAACAGGCTCTTGTTCCTGCGGCGCGCGTAGCTTGTAGCGAAGGCGAGGTCCTCGGCGGGGACATTATATAGCTCGGAGCTTGCCACGTAGTGGAAGGACATGTTGTCGCGTGGATCGGAAAGGATGCGCAGGAAAGCAATGATCGTTCTGATCTCCTCGCGATCATACAGACCACGGCTTCCAGAGAAGTGCCAGGGGATGTGCAGCAGATTCAACGCCTGCAGAAAACTGTCGGCCTGGGCGTTGCTGCGCACGAGGATGGCGTAGTCGCGATACGATCGTCCGGACCCTACGCCGCGCGCAATGGTGTCAGCAACAAAGTCACACTCGTCGTCAATCTCCTGAAAGTGCTGTTGCTGCACCGGCATTCCGTCTCCAGCCACAGCGTGCAAGCGCTTCTCGATCCCCTCGCGCACCTCCAGCCGATCGGGGTTATTGTACTGGATCAGTCGGTAGGCCGAGTCGAGGATCTGCTGGGTAGAGCGGTAATTCTCCACAAGCACGATCAGGTCTGAGCCCGGGTACTCGCTGCGGAATCCAAGGATATTACTGATCGCCGCACCGCGGAACTTGTAGATCGATTGGTCGTCGTCCCCGCACACGGTCAGGTTGCGGTGCCCGGCAAGGAGCTTCAGAAGCTCGAACTGTGCGTAGTTTGTGTCCTGGAATTCGTCCACAAGGATGTAGCGGTATCGATCCTGGTAGCGCTTGCATACGAGCGGGTGCTCGTGCAGGAGCTTGAGTGTCAGAGTGATTAGATCGCCGAAGTCGACGAACCCGTTCTCCGCCATCAGATGCTGATACGCGGCGTAGGTCTGGGCAAGCTCCATTTGGTCGGCGATCTCCTCGCGCCGTAGCATTCTCTCTCCATCATCCAATCCAGCGTTGCCTTGCTTGGCTAGCTTCTCGACATAGGCGATGTACCCCTCGGCGGTAACGTCCTCGTCCTTGGCGCGGGAGAAGAGCTTGAGGATCGCTGATAAGTGCTTCACCGGGTTTCCCAGCGGTCGGAAACGTTCAAGCGGCAGTTCGAACAGGTGATCCTTGAGGAAGATAACCTGCTCAGCCTCAGTGAGGATCTGATAATCCGGAGAAAGGCCGAGGAGGATGGCGTTCTCACGCAGGATGGAGTCGCAGAAGGAGTGAAAGGTTCCGATTCTTGCCTCGATGTAACCGTAGGGAACAAGGAGATCGACGCGT
>JAGGXO010000081.1 GCA_021163015.1 Candidatus Bipolaricaulota bacterium | reverse complement strand
GCTACAAAGTGTCTGCTCGGCAGTGTCCTTGACGGGAGAGGAATAATGTGCTAGGGTAAAGTATCTCCAAGAAGAAGAGGTGGTAACGATGCAAATACTTCGTATTGAAGCAGCGTATTCCGTAAGCTTCTTTCCGGTCGCCAACGTCGGCAATCCCTTCTTCTGTGTGCATAATCCTAACGCCTCGGTCTGAGGCGCAAAACCCACTATTGCTTGTTTAGCTTTAGATTGTTTGGGAATTTCGTGCCATGAGGCTGCAAGTTGCGGCACATTAGGCGCTTAATGGGTGCATATATAAGGAGATGTATAATGTCTAGTTCTACAAAACAGCAGCTTGTTGATGTACTGAGAGTTAAGGATGAGACTATGCATGCAGCGCGCGAGTATCTGCGTGGCGAAGGATTCACCGAGATCCTGCCAGTGATACTCTCACCAATCACTGATCCACTCCACCATGACACATTCGATGGGACGGTGAGCTTCTATGGATCGCCCTACCAACTTACTAAGAGCATGATCCTGCACAAACAGATCGCATTGCGGACGCTTCCGCGAATCTACAGTGTTTCCCCTAATGTACGGATGGAGCCAGCGGAACGGGCAAGTCTTGGGCGCTATTTGGCGGAGTTCGTCCAGCTCGATCTTGAGGTGCGCGATGCCTTGCGGGATGAGATAATCGCTGTTGGTGAAGGATTGCTGGTGTATGTATTGACAGCGATCGTTGAGCACTGCTCTGCCGAGTTGGCGCGTTTGGGCCGGGAGTTAGCGATCCCTGAGACACCGTTTGAACGCATCACCTTTCAGGATGCGGAAGAGCGGTTTGGAAAGGGATTTGATGATGCACTCTCAGAGTCTCTATCCGCACCAGCATGGGTGATTGATTTTCCGCGCATGGTGCGTGAATTCTACGATCGTGAGGACCCGCAGCGAGCGGGCGTCTTACTCGACATGGACCTTGTGTATCCGGAAGGGTATGGTGAGGCCCTCTCCGGGGGCGAACGCGAACACACACTGCAACGCGTCGTACGTCGGCTAGAGCAAGATGCCGTAGACAAGGAACGATTCTCGCAGTACCTAGGCTTCGTCGCGGAGGGGCTGCCCGCATCCGCCGGATTTGGAATCGGCATCGAACGCCTAACCAGATTTGTCTGCGGGCTTGAGAACGTGGAACAATCGCGTCTCTTTCCCAAGGTGCCGGGCAGGATCGGCGCCATCTAGTTGAGCAGCTTCGCCCAGACAAGACGACGATACGCTGGAATGCAATCTACACGCAAAGGAGCGCTGAGCAAGGGAGGCCTTCCAACAATCCTCCCTTGTGTCTCTCTTCTGCAAGTTGCATTTCTCCTGTGGCGTCTGTACTGATATAATGATTGCATTCTATCGTGGGGGAGATGTGTGATGAAGCTAGTACGGGGATTGATGACAGGCGGAGGGATCGGCGCGTTCTTCTTTTTCAGTTGGATCATCCAGATGCTGTGGAACAGCATCGTTGTCGGGCACTTGGGGCTTTTCAAGGCCCTAACCTACTGGCAGGCGGCGGGGCTGTGGTTCATGATCATCCTGCTCTTCGCCTGGACCGGCATCGGGGTGAGTAGCAGTATCTTGCGCAAGTGGCGCTCCTACGACTGAGGACGTCTTTCCATTGCTGGAAGAACTCCCCGTAGTCCGGTTGTGTCGGTGATCGTCTCGAATTTCAGGCCATAGGCTTCTTCCAGCAGCTTCGGAGCAATGACATTCTCCGGTGAGCCTTGGGCGATCAACTGGCCCGCAGCAAGGAGAGCCACGCGCGTGCCATATAGTAGAGCATTGTTAGGGCTGTGCGAGCTGATGGCAAACGTGAACCCTTCAGACGCTAGATCGACGATGCGAGTGAAGATGTCGTGCTGATGTTTCGGGTCAAGGTGCGCATCCGGCTCGTCCATCAGCAGGTACTTTGCTCCTTGCGTCAGACCGCGCGCGATCAGGGTGAGTCGTTGTTCTCCACCGCTGATCTGCGTGTACGACCGGTCGCGTAGCTGCCACAGGCCGAGAGCTTGCAATGCCTGCGCCACGTGCTCGTGATCGGCCTTCTGCGGCGCGCTGAATGGACTGAGGTAAGGTGCGCGACCCATAAGCACGACCTGGTACACGCTATAGGTGAACACAGGCTCGTGGATTTGCGGCACAAACCCGATCGTTCTCGCCCGCTGCAAAGGATGAAGCCTGCGCAGATCCTTCCCATCAATCTGTACCGATCCAGACTTTGGAGATCTGATTCCACACAGGCATTGGATGAGCGTTGTCTTTCCAGAGCCATTTCCTCCTAAGATGAATGTTGCACCGCTTCTGGCTAGCGACAGGGTAACATTACGTAGCGCGAGCTTGCCAGGAGTGTAGGAATAGGATAGATCTACTGCGCCAAGGCTCATCTCCATCCACCTCTCTCGCGCAAAAGGCGCATGAAGAGCAAGAGAAATACCGGTATCCCAATTAGGCCAGCAAGGATGCCGAGCGGTATCTCTGTTGCCATGGCAGTGCGCGAGATGTCGTCCAGAACGAGAAGGATGAACGCGCCGATCCCGATCGAGGCCGGGATGAGGCGAGCATGATCCGGACCGACGATCGCCCGCGCTGCATGCGGAACGATGAGGCCGATCCAGCCTATCACCCCGCTCATGGCGACCGATGAGGCAACGAGAAGCGCGGCAACGAACAGCACGGCGAACCTGCTGCGCCGGACGTTTATTCCTAGGGCGAGGGCCTCGTTCTCACTCAGGGTCAATACATTGAGCCGCCAGCGGATCATGAGGAAGAACGCTAGCCCGAAGATGGTGATTATTAGAAGCGGCCACAGATTGCTCCAACGCGCTGCCCCCAGTCCACCGAGGAGCCAGTAGGTGATTGCGGGAAGGGTGTCTAGTGGATCGGCGACGTACTTGATCAGGCCAAGGAGGGCGTTGT
>JAGGXO010000114.1 GCA_021163015.1 Candidatus Bipolaricaulota bacterium | reverse complement strand
GGATATCAACGTGCGCATGGCAACGATCATTGGTATCGTTGGAGGTGGTGGTATCGGACAGAGCCTGTACCAGTACATGAAGGTATCAGACTACAGCAGCGCCGGCATGATGATGCTACTGATCGTCGTCACCGTGTGGTCGATCGACTACATCTCTGCTCGCCTGCGCGCACGGCTGAACTAGCAATTGAATGATTATCTGAACGGAGATTGAGCGATTGTAGGGGCCAATCACTTAATCGCTTAATGAATGAAGTACCCCGCCGCAAGCACGCGGTGTATCAGCAAGCTTTGTAAGAAGCACGCCCAAGGGGCGGGGAATGAACCCCTGTAGGGTTTCAATCACTCAATCATGAGACGAGGTTCTCCAGGTATTCACGGATGTCCTCCAATCCGTAGGTCGTCTTCAGTGCTTCGTTGTCCTCCAGCCACGCATCCTTGATCGTGTCGTCGCGCCGGATCTCGATATCCTTGATCCCAAAGCTAGCGACCATCTTCTTCGCCTCTTCTTCGATGTATCTATCCTTCACCCTGAACAAGAATCTAGGGAAACTGGGCATTGTGCCACCTCCATTTCTACAAGTATACCCGCCACAGGCAGGATCTTCTCGATAGATCCTAAAGGTCAAACATGTGCGCCTCCATCTCCTTGGGGCGCATGTATTCCACCTCTGTAGGCATGATGCGCAACAGAGTGAAGTTGGGATCGTCCGGAGAGCTCCAGTAATCCGCAAAGAACTTCGTGTGGGATGAGATCCTCTCCCTCATTGCAGCATCCTTCACAATCTCCGCCCTCCCACTCAGACGGACATAGCCGCTATTCTCCCCTTCAGTGAATACAAGGCACAGCTCGATCTTCGGGTTGTCCCTTATCTGGGCGACCTTGGCGCTTGCCGTTCCCGTCTCGATCCAGTAAGCACCATCGTGATCGATCAGAGTGACCGGCCTGACGCGCGGCCCATCTGCGTCCACCGTTGCAAGCATAACTGAACTGTATCCTGCAAGGTGTGATAGGGCTTCCTTCTTCGTATCTTCTGTCACATCAATCAACCTCCCTTGGCACGGCCTACTGACATGTACCGCTTCCTTTCTACTACATCGGGCTCGCGCCAGCAAGTCCGGGGCGCTGATCAATGCGCAAGCAGGCTTGCAGCCGTGATGAAGCCGGAGCGCACTGCCCCCTCTATCGTCGATGGCCAACCGGTCGCTGTATAGTCGCCCGCCAGGAACAGGCCTTTGATCGGCGTTTTGAGGCCGGGTCGCAACGCATCTGCCCCAGGCTCAGGGACAAACGTAGCAGATCTGCTCTTGATCACGAGTGAATCAATGAGGCTTGCTTCTCGCGCTTCAGGAAGAAGCTTGATGAGCTCGGCAAGGAGAATGTCCACAATCGATGTGACCGGCATGTCGATCCAATTAACAGCTGCGCTCTGTGAGATGATTATATGATGCTTACCACCATCTCGGTGAGCTGCAGAGACATCGAAGATCGCCTGCACCAGCGATCGCACTCCGATGATGAATGGCTCGTCCACGATCGGTCGGTCGAACCACAGGTGCACGTTCACAATTGGCGCGTAGTCGATCCCTGATAAGCGTTTCAAGAAGCGCTCCTTTGCCATGCATGTAGAAAGAAGCGCGGGAAGATCGGGCAGAGATACTGCGCTGATGATGACATCGGTCTCAATCAATTCGCCGTTGCTTGTCTCCACTCCGCAAACACGCCCCGCATCCGTAATGATCCTGGCAACAGGAGTCCTGAGGAGGACCCTTCCCTGACGCGCTTCAAGGAAGGGGATAACCGATGCGAAGATCTGTGAGAGCGGTCGGGTGAACAGCCCGATGTCAGCCCCATGCCTTCGGAAGAACCCGCGTTGAAAGACGAGTCGAGCCATATGAGCACTAACGTGATTTGCGTGCGCGTTGAGGGTAGCAACGCAGATTGGGTCCCATAGCGTCTCTATCGCTTCTTCTATCTGTCCGTGAGAGGAAAGCCACGAGCCGAAGGACACTTCGCCTGGATCTCCAACCAAGAGAGAGAGACCCGCCCGCATGGCGCGCCACCGGGCAGGGAGTGAAAGCAGGCGATACTTAACGAGACCTGGCAATAGATGGAAGATCCCGGGAAGGGGAGAGGACTCAATCTTGCCTCTCCTCTCACCATCGGTCAGGGGAACGCACAAATGAGATTGGAATGAAACTGAATCTTCCTGCCCGAGCAGCCGTAACAAGCCAAGAGAACTTTTGCAGCAGCGCATGAGCACGTGCTGCCCGTAGTCAACCTCCTCTTCCATCCGGGAGTAGAAGAATGACGCCGCGCGGCCGCCAAGGCGATTACTCCGCTCGATCAGAATAGTCTTTACTCCCTTCTGGGCAAGGTAGGCCGCGCTTGCGATCCCCGCGGGTCCGCCCCCGATTATGACTACCCTGTTCATCGTCCAAGCCACGCGCGGAGGATAAGGCAAATCTTCTCCCAAGTAGGAAGCGATATCCTCTCGGTGAAAACGTCGTAGCCTCTCGCCTCCGCCTCTTCCATAATGCGAGTGTAGATCCTAGCAAGAAGGGTGATACAACCCCGTGCATTTCGCGGAAGGAACCTGGATACACGCTCCCCTTCTCGCATGTAGCCACGGGCTTTCTTGCTCTCAAATGAAAGCAGATCGCGCATATGATCGTCCATCACCCCCTCACGAAGCATTCCCTCGGTCACTTCGAAACGCCGCAGGTCCTCTTGCGGGATGTAGATGCGATCGATCGCGATGTCCTCTGCCACGTCGCGAACGATGTTCGCTAGTTGCATGCCCAAACCCAGCTTCTCCCCAAGAGCCCTCGCCTCTGCTGGCAGCCTCTCTCTGCCACCGGCAAGGATGGGAAGTACGGAGAGGCCAACCGCCGAAGCGACGCGGTAGCAATAGACCTGCAGGTCGGCGAACGTCTCGTATCGGGAGACCGTAAGGTCCATCTCCACTCCATCGATCACGTGAGCAAGATCTTGGAGGTCGATTCCAAAACGCACAGTGGCATCTGAAAGAGCGATATCGATTCCGCCCTGCGGGTCCCTTGCTTGCACCCGGTTAAGCCGCGCGCGCAGTGCCTCCAACCTTGACTCCTTCTCTTTGATCGGTCGGTCTTCATCGGCAATGTCGTCCGCCTCACGGCAGAAGGCGTACACAGCATAGATCGCTCGCCGCTTTTCGCGCGGCAAAGTGATGAACGCATAGTAGAAGTTCCTTGCCTCGTGTCGTGTTATCTGCTTGCATAGGCGGTACGAATGCTCTATATCCATTTTCTCCACCTGCGGCTAAGAAGCGTTGAGAGGAAGAGCCGGACCTTCTTCGATTTGGATAAGGTCGGGCGTTCCTTGAGGGTGTCGTAGTGAAGCTGCTCGATCTCATCGAGGATTGCCAAGCCTCCGCGGGAGAAGAGGGCGATATCGACGCGCAGCGAGCCGCGCACACGGTCGATCAGAGGGAGTCCGTTCCGGAAGTAGTCCCGAGTACGTTTCACCTGGTAGCGCATCAGGTCCTTGAACTGCCCTGTTGCTCGCCCTCTTGCTAGATCATCTTCGCTAACGCCATACTCCTCCATCTCATCGAGCGGCAGGTAGATGCGACCATTATCATAGTCGCGCTTCACGTCCTGCCAGAAATTAGTAAGCTGCAGCGCAATGCATGTCTTATCGGAGAGAGCGAACAGCTCGTCATCATGGTAGCCAAAGAGTATTAGAAAAAGCCTTCCCACCGGGGTAGCGGAATAGTCACAGTAGTGCAGAAGCTCAGCGAACGTCTGGTAGCGCTTCTTCTCTTGATCCAGGCGATTGGCGGTAATCAGCCGTTTAAATAGGCCTCGCGGCATGCCGAAGCGCTCGACCGTGTCTTTGAGGGCAACTAGGACCGGGTGACAAGGAACTCCCTCGTAGACTGCGGCAAGCTCTTCCTCGAACCGGTCTAGGAGGGCATTGCGATCGCCGGGCGCTTCGTCTCCGATGTCATCAACCGTGCGGCAAAACGCATACAGGTTGTAAAGCGGCTGTCGCATCCTACGGGGGATGAGGTGCGATACAACGGTGAAGTTCTCATAGTGGGACAGAGCCAAGCGCCGGCAGAGCGCCTCGGAATCTTCCACAGAAGGGGGAGTCTGCGGCAGGTCGAGAAGCACTGCGATGTGCTCTTCTACCATCCCTGTACTTGTATGAACACCTGACGCTCGCGTGGTCTGTCGAGCTCGATCAGGAAGATCCGCTGCCATCGTCCAAGTAGAAGCTCACTATCAACTATGGGGATTGTCTCGCTCGTTCCCAGAAGGAGGTGTTGGCAATGAGCGTGCCCGTTTGGGCACTCGTCTTCGGTCATGTTTGCCGTGCGGATGAAGAAGTCGTTGTGCTTGTAGTTTCCATCTCGCGGCGCGATACGCAGGAGAAACTGCTTGAGGTCCTCCATCAGCAGTGGCTCATCCTCGTTGATCTCTATCGCCGCCGTGGTGTGGCGGGTGAAGACCAACACCGAGCCCTCGCGAATCTCAGAACGAGCGAGGACGTCCTTCACCTCCTGCGTGATATCCATGAACTCCGGCGCTCCATTGGCTGTATGCTTCAGGATCTCCCGATAAAGCCGCGGAGCGGCCATCTGTTCTGCCCGTACATGAGCCGTGCCTATTACGTCCTGCATGATTCCCCCTTTTCCTCGTTTAGTCGGCATACGACATCTTCGATCACCTCATCGGGAGTCGAGGCCCCCGCGGTCACGCCGCACCGGCTACAGCCGGCAAACCAAGAATCTTCAATTTCATCAGACGACTCGATGTGATGCGTAGGAACACCGGTTGCGTTGCACGTATCCGCTAGTTTTCGTGTATTCGCCGAAGACCTGCTCCCAACAACAAGTATCACATCGACCTTCTTTGCCAGATCGCTTCCTGCCTGATAACGTCGTCCCGTCTCCGGGCACGTCGTATTGACGATCCTGATTTCGGGCACTCTTCTTGCGAATGCACGCGTGGCTCCCTCAGCAAACTTGGCGAACTGCTGCGGGTTCTTCGTCGTCTGCGCTATGACAGCGATACCAGTTGTCCCATCTGGAATCTCGACGTCTGGTGTCTGCGTGGCGATCCCCTGCCCTGCCGTCCAGGATAGGATCCCCTTCACCTCCGGATGCTCCGCCTCACCGTATACGATGACAAAGAAACCTTCCTTTACCAGGGTTGCCGCTGTCTGTTGTGCACGCCTGACAATCGGACACGTGGTATCGACCAATCGCAACCCACTCTCGCGGATTGCAGCATACACTTCCTCACCTGCGCCATGGGCGGTGATCGCCACCGCCTTAGCAGGGAGAACATCATCAAGCCCATGCACCAGTCTTGCTCCCTTTTCCGTGAGACTCTCCACAACATGTGTGTTGTGCACAATCGCCCCCAGCGTGCACAGGGGACCGTGCTCCTCAAGCTCGGTCTCGATCATCGTCACCGCCCGGCGCACGCCGAAGCAGAATCCGAGGACATCAGCCTTTATTACCTGCATGAAGACTCCTCCGTGGGGTTCATCGAGTTCGTAGAGTTCATGGAGTTCGTAGAGTTCATAGGGTTCATCCTGTCCTCGGGGGCAAGGGCTTTCCATAGAACACGGCGGTAGCGTCCGAGAGCCATCACTGGGAAAACGTCCCGATAGAGGTGGTAATTGATCATGAAATCGACCGGGAAACCAGTTCCGGTGAAGTACGGTTGATTCCAACCCCCGTCTTCCCTCTGAGTCTGAAGGAGGTACTCGATTCCCCCTACGGTCGCTGGATGTTCGATCTCGCCAGCGGCGATAAGGCCGAGGAGGGCCCACGCCGTCTGTGATGGAGTAGACGGCCCTCTTCCGCGCCGGTTCTGGTCCTTGTACCCCTCGATCAGTTCTCCCCATCCCCCGTCTTCGTTCTGATGATTGACGAGCCAGTCGATTGCATGGCGAACATAAGGTGAGCTCATGTCCTCACCAATCGCGGCAAGTGCCGGTAGGACGTAGCCGATCCCGTAGGTCAGGTTGACGCCCCAGCGGCCGTACCACGCCCCGTCCGGTTCCTGCTCTTCCTTGAGATAGGCAAGTGCTCGATCGAGCGGACGGAACCCCACTCGATACCCAAGCTGGCCCAGAAGCTCGACGATGTGCGCCGTTACGTCAACCGACGGCGGATCGATCATCTCGCCAAAATCGGCGAACGGGATCTCTCGCAGTAGCGCCTTGGTATTGTTCCGATCGAACGCCCCCCAACCGCCGTTTGAGCTCTGCATGGCCAGGAGCCATTCGAGGCCTCTATCCAAGGCGTGCGATTTCCTCTTCTCATCGAGCTTTGCCCGTTGGAGAGCCATCATCACCACTGATGCGTCGTCGGTATCCGGATAGATATCGTTCGCGAACTCGAACGCCCATCCACCTGGACGCCCGTTACAGCGCACCTGCCAATCACCACCGACGAAGATCTGCTCATCGAGGAGCCACTCACCGGCCTTGACCAGTGCCGGATGATCGCTGGGTAGTCCCGCGTCCTCTAAGGCTATCATCGCCAGGCCAGTGTCCCAGACCGGGGAGAGGCAAGACTGCAAGCGGAAGGTCTCATCATCCTCGATCGCGAATCCCTTCTCCCCATAGAACCCGGCGAGCCCTTTCTTGAGCACCGGGTCATCCATATTCCTGCCGAGAGCACGAAGGGCAATCAGCGAGTAGACCCACGGCGGCTGGATGCCACCCCAAGAACCGTCCTCTTCCTGACGCTCGACGATCCAGCGTTCTGCTCTCTTCATAGCCGTCTTTCGAAGTGGCTTGATCGGCAAGTGCTCGTACACTCGAAGAATGCGGTCCAGGGAAGAGAAGAGCTTCGCCCACGTCGTGTCCTTCCGGGGAAGCGAAAGATCGGCGCTCGATTTTCCGCGCACGAACAGCTCGTCGATGTGCGCCCAGCGGGGAAGCGGAAATACCGGTCGTAACGTGCGAATGATTGTCATCGGGACGACGGTCCCTCGTGCCCAGCAAGCAAAGTCGTACACGTTGATCGGGAACCACTTAGGTAGGAGGATCAGCTCCGGTGGCATCATCGGCGTCCCTCGCCACTCCCATTCCCCAAGGATGGCGAGCCAGATCTTGGTGAAGATGCGCGCCTTCTCCACGCCGCCACGAGAGAGGATGAACGATCGCGCACGCTCCATCTCCGACTTATCTGAAGAGACTCCCGCCATCTTGAGCGCCACGTACGCCTCGATCGTCGTCGACAGGTCGCCGGGACCATCGTACCAGATCGCCCACGTCCCGTCATCTCGCTGTTTGCTGAGCAGATAGTTGGCGATCTTCTTCCACTCCGCTTCATCGCCTACGCTAAGGATATGAGTGAGAAACAGGTGCTCTGCGGTGATCGTCACGTTCGATTCTAGCTCGCCCCACCAGTAGCCTTCATCGTACTGCAAATCTAACAGGTGCGAGACTGCGCGCTCGATCGTACGATCGAGCTGCTCAGGCGACGTTTCAGAGGCTCGTACTCGTGATGCTGCCTTTCCTCTCATTCTTCGTTTCTCCGCTCTTTCAGATACTCTCGTACCGTGCTCACGAACTCGTCGGCCAATCTATTCTCGGGGACCGCACGTTTCACCGGCTTCCCTGCGACACTGATCGTCCCATTCCTCTCTCCTCCAAACAGGCTGATCTGGGCATCCTTTGCCTCGCCGATCCCGTTTACGATGCACCCCATTAATGCGACGATAAGCGGCTCCGTCACATCTGAAAGCCTTTCCTGAATCTCGTTTGCTATCTTGAACAGGTCGATCCGCGTGCGCCCACACGTTGGGCAAACGCGGTAGATAATTCCTCGCTGACGCAGATCCAACGAACCGAGGATCTGGTATGCCACGCGCACCTCCTCGACCGGATCACCTGTCAGTGAGACGCGCACCGTATCTCCAAGTCCCTCGGCAAGGAGTATTCCTATCCCGACAGAGGACTTGATCGTTCCACCCCAGGGTGTCCCTGCCTCGGTGATCCCGATGTGCAGGGGATAGTCGACCTCGCGCACTATCCTGCGGTAGGCAGCAAGCGTCATCATCACGTCGGTCGCCTTGAGCGAAACGACGATATCGCTGAAGTCAAGTCCTTCGAGCAGCCGGATCTCCTTGAGCGCGCTATCGACCATCCCGTCGGCGGTGGCGTGCCCGTTCTCATCGAGAAAGGCCGGGGCAAGCGAGCCGGAGTTCGCTCCCACGCGAATCGGTATTTCCGCACCCTTTGCCGCAAGGACTACCTGCTCGATCCTCTTTGGATCGGTGATGTTCCCCGGGTTCAATCGCAACTTGTCCACACCAGCGTCGATCGCGGCCAGGGCCAGACGGTGGTCGAAATGGATGTCAGCGACGAGCGGAAGCTCGGTTCGCTTCTTTATCTGAGGAAGGGCACGGGCTGCGTCTGCATCGGGGACCGCCACGCGCACGATCTCACATCCCGCCTCCTGCAGTCGCTCAATCTGGGAGACGGTGGCATCGACGTCGCGAGTGTCGGTGTTGGTCATCGACTGTACGGAAACCGGATTATCTCCACCGATCTTCACATCGCCCACGTTTACTACGCGACGCATTCTTCTCTCCTTGAGGCAAACTCAGCTGCAATTGCAGCAATGGCACGCCCAATCGCACGCCCTGAGACGATTACTGTTCCTATCAACCGCAGAGTGGAAATCGGGCTAGTGATAGAACGAAGCGCGTCCAGGCGATCACCAACGAACGGAAGCCTCCAATCTCTGCTGTCGAGTACGACTCGCAGTGGCAGAAACTCCATCTTCATCTCACGCGCGGCGCGAGCCAGCGGGCCACTCTCCATGTCAACGGCGATGTGTCCGCCATTCGCAAGCTCGTCCTTCTCCGGTGGTGACTTGATTACGTTCTTCTTTGTCACGATCTTCCCCACGCGGAACGGCAGACTTGCACGGCCAAGAGCGCTTCGCGCGCGTTCAATAAGTGACGAATCAACTGATATCTCTTCTCCTTGGAAGTCGATCGCCTCCCCGATGATGATCATCCCTGCTTTCAGATCGGGCGAGAGCCCACCGCAGAACCCCGTACCGACAACAATGCTCGGCTTGTCATCCGCATCAAGCAAGCGAGCGAGTACCTCTCCGGACCTTTCGCCCATTCCCGTTCTCACTCGGCGCAGGCCGGGCAGGCGCGGGATCCAGATTTGCTCGGCATGGGATGCTGCGGTAACCATGATCACTTCCTTCGTTCCTCGCGCGCAACCGTGAGCAAGTCCAACGGGTGAGAGAACGCGTGCAGGATGCTCGCCCCTTCAAACGACGAATGCATCATACAATTAGCGCAGCGACGATCCTTGCCTGGACCGTAGTGCTCCCACAGCTTAGGCTCGAACAGCTCGTTTATGTCTTCTGTGTGCTCATCGGCAAGAATATAGCACGGCTTGCGCCAGCCGCGCACAGTGTAGGTCGGCGTTGTCCACGCGGCGCACCCATATTCGCGTTCTCCGCGCAGGAAGTCGAGGTAGAGGGGGTTGTTGTAGAAAGGAAATCCCTTGGAAGAATCGAGAATCTGACGGAAGACCTTGATCGATTCCTGCCGCTGCAGGAAGAGCTCACGATCGGACACGTCCTCGTAGGCGTAACCCGGTGAGACCATCAAACCCTCCACCCCCAACTCCGTCAGGATGCCGAACAGCTTGTGGACATCCTGCACGTTCGACCCGTGGAAGATCGTTGTGTTCGTGTTCACACGGAAGCCGCGCGCGATTGCCTCACGGATGCTCCGGATCGCCTGATCGTACGTCCCGGGACGGCGCGTCACCATATCGTGTATCTCCTTTGTTCCATCGAGATGGACAACGAACGATAGGTACGGCGATGGTTCAAATAGATCAAGCTTCTCCTCTAGCAGCAGGCCATTCGTGCACAGGTAGATGAATCGCTTCTCCTCCAGAATCGCACGCGTGATCTCGCCGATCTGCTCGTGCAAGAGGGGCTCACCACCGGAGATAGACACGATCGGCGCACCGGAGGCGTGCACCGCCGCAAGGGACTGCTCCACGGTCAACCGCTGGGTGATGTAGTCTTTGTACTCGATGATCCGCCCGCATCCGATGCAGTGTAGGTTACACGCTTCGAGTGGTTCGAGCATAGTCACGAAGGGGAAGTACTTCCTCCGCTTCGCCTTCTGCGCCACCAAGTAGCGCGCCATCTTCATGTCCAGTTTAGCCGGCCGTCTCACTTTTCCCTCCTCGCCAAGTACACGATCAATTCATCCATCAGTTCTTTTCCTTTCTTTGATAATGGCAAGCGTTCAAGGTGCTCTCTAGCTTCTTTGAGATGCCCCTCAACAACCGCCTCTCCTCTCTCTTTCACATCAAGACTGCCCATCAGCGCGATCACACGCGCGACATCATCATCTGAAATTCTCTCCTGGGCGTATACACTTTCCAGAAGTGCCTTCCCTTCCTCATTTGTTTCTTGTGTAATGAGTGCTACGGGGAAGGACTTCTTCTTCCGCCTTATGTCGGACCCCTGTAGCTTCCCAGTTAAATCGCCATCACCCCATATGCCGAGCAGATCATCCCTGATCTGGAAGGCTCTCCCCAACGCCATCCCAAGTGAAGTTAGCAGATCGATGGTGGCTTGCTCCGTACGTGCAATGATTCCCGCAGCGCGAAATGCACAGCAAACAAGGGCCCCGGTCTTCTTGTCAATCATGTCGATGTAGGACTGCACATTAATCCAGCGATCCTCGAAAGCTAGATCAAGCCCCTGTCCTTCGATCATTGTTGTCGCTGCATCGATGATCACACCTGCGGCGTCCGCTCCAGCAAGGAGAGCTTTTCTTGTCGCAATGGAGTACATTAGGTCTCCGGCGTTGATCGCCTGCGCAACGCCGATGAGCTTCCATACTGTTGGCCGACCACGCCTGAGTTCATCATGGTCTTGGATGTCATCGTGAATCAGTGAGAAGTTGTGCACCAGCTCCAAGGCAATGGCCGCGGGAAGCGCACTCTCCATGTCTGCGCCCAGTTCCTGCGCGGTAAACAGAAGAAGCGATGGCCGCAGCATCTTTCCCAGCGCCTTCACCGGCCGCCCTCTCTCATCGCACAAACCCACATGGTAGCGCAGTGTCGGATAAAGTGGACCAGCATCGTGGGATGATCCATCAGCGGAAATTGGATCACTCAATGCCTCTTGGAGACCCTTTTCAAGGATATCGCCATACAACATCAGAATCTGCGGTATTCTCATTTTTATCCTTTGGGAGAAGCCGGTCTCACAACACCAAGCTTCTCCGCTGCACGAACCAATTCAGCAGCACTGTGCGCCCCTAGCTTCATCATCAACCGTGCGCGGTGATTGCGCACCGTGTGTAAGCTTCTCATCATTACATCAGCGATCTCACTATTCTTCTTACCCTCAGCAATAAGCTGCAACACCTCCCGCTCGCGCGGGCTGAGCGGATCGTGTATCACAGCGGGCATGGGATCCACAGGAAAACACTTCTCTCCAGAAGCCACAGCATGGATTGCCTTGATCAACTGCTCCGGTGCTTCATCCTTGAGAACGTACCCCCATGCACCGTGGTCCCATGCTTGCGCGATGTACGCTTCATCTGAAAACATCGAAAGGATTATCACCCTCGTTCCCGGCGAGCCCCTCTGGATCTTGAGCATCGCATCAAGCCCGTTTAAGAGCGGCATCGAGATATCGACAAGTGCGATATCAGGCTGGAGTGACTTCACCTTGCGGGCTAGTTCACGCCCATCCCCCGCTTCCCCAACAACAGATATTGAGCCATCTGCAGCAAGCAAGGAAGAAAGCCCCCGCCGTACCAATGTGTGATCATCAGCAAGCACCACCCGTATTCCTTTCATGTTTCGATCCTATGAAGTGTACAGTCGAACAGCAAGACGGAAAATAGGGCAAATGTACTAACTGGCAGTAATTGCTAATTGCCGTGCATGCGCCACGAGCCCAGCTTCGGTGTGAATCTGAAGCTTTCCCATCAACTGTTGGCGATAGTGCTCAACGGTCTTCTGACTAATAGAGAGGTGTAAGGCGATCTCTTCGCCCGTCTTGCCTTGGCCGATGAGCGTAAGAACCTCACGTTCACGCTTGGTCAGCAGGGTTGATACATGCATCACTTCCCCCCTGGCAGCGGCCTCTATCGCCCGGAATAGATCCTCAGGGGATGCTGCTTTGGAGATAAGACCACTTGCCCCACGAGAAATCGCTTCTTGCAGGTATTCTGGCTCATCATGCATAGAGATGATGAGCACACGCGTTGATGGAGAAGCCTCTTGTATTCGCGGAATTGCCTGCAACCCATCGAGACCGGGCATGACGATATCGAGGAGGAAGACATCAGGTTTAAGCTTCTCTGCCAGAGCAATCGCTCTTGAACCGCTGCACACCGTTCCGACGACATCTACTTGAGGATAGCCAAGAAAGAGCCTCTCCAAGCTGGCGCGAACAAGCGCGTGATCATCAGCAATCGCCAAGCGCACCCTTGACATAGGGCACCTCCACGGTGATTCTCGTCCCTTGTCCAGGAGATGAGACGATACTCATGCTCCCTCCCACCAGCTCAACTCTCTCCTCGATTCCACGCAGGCCGAGCCCGAAGGGCTTGCCCGGAGGAAGGCCGATCCCATCGTCCTCCACGCTCACGATGACCGAGTCATCGCTCCTGTGCAGGATAACCTTGGCACGATGTGCTCGTGCGTGTCGCTCGATGTTAGCCAGTGCCTCCCTAATGACATAAAACAGGAGACTCTCCATGTTCGAGTCGAGGCGGGAATTATCTTCCAAGTCGGTGATCACCCGTAGATTCGTCCCTTCCTCCATCATCTGAGCGAGTCGTCTGACAGAAGGACCCAACCCAAGGTCATCGAGAAGCGGCGGCCTTAGTGAATGGGCAAGGGTACGGGTCTGGCCGATTGCGTGATCGAGAATTGCCAAGATCTCCTGCGAACGTTCCTCGTCCACATCACCCTTTGCAGCTGCCAGTTGGAGCTTGACCGCAGCGAGCGACTGGCCAAGATTATCGTGCAATTCATGCGCAATGCGCTGTCGCTCCTCGTTCTGCACGGATACGAGCCGCAAGGAAAGCTCAGAGAGCCTCTCACGCTGTCTATCCAGAACCACGTTCTTGGTCTGATAGATGTTGGTGAATGAGCGCACCGTATAGGTAAGCACTCCATAGATCGTTGCCGTGCCAACAAGGATTGTTGCCAAGTTGTAGGATAGCCCCGTATGGGCGAGACCCATCCCTGGGAACAGTGTGCGATGCGGAAGTATCCCGAAATACTCAAGCATCACGACCAACGCGTACAAGATAACCACCAGGCCAGTGACAAGGTATCCTTGTGTTTCTGGTAAAAAAAAGTTGGCATACATGACAGTAAATATATAAAATGTATTCCCAATCCAATGACTTCCGCCAGTAAGATAGACAAACAGACTGATCACAACAGCCTCGGTAATGAAGTATGCGGCATGAATCCAGTGAAGCGCCGTCTCATCGTTCTGTCTCTTCACAAGATACTGAAACGGAAATGTAATCAAGAACCAAGCAAGCGGCGCGTAGAACAGGGGGTTGAACCAACTGATCCCCGCAATTGGCATGACGATCAACGCAACCGCAGCGAATGCACCCAAAGTGATCCGCCGCGCGAAGATCGTCTTCAGGATGGTGTGTTTCAGTTCTGGGAAGGTTCCCTTTTCCTTCACCACAGTATTGCCCTATTTCAGTTTCGGCGGCAGTACGATCTTGCCGAAGTTCTTCTCGTAACGCTGGATGTTCTCCCCGATCGCCTGGTACAGTCGTTTCATGTGCCCCGGATTGAGGATCATCCGCGAGGCGAGGAGGGCCTGATCAGCCTCGGACGTCTGTGATTGAGGATCGATAAACAAGAAATCTATGACAAATTCCTCCTTGCGGTGTGAGATCAGTGCAAGGTTGGAATAGGCTCCACGGCGAGTTTCATTATCGGCTGTGATCTGCATTTCTCTATTGGGCATCTTCTCACCTCTCTATGGTTGGTGCTGATAGTAGCCCGCAACGTGCTTTGCGACAACCCCACGCCGCCAAGGCAATGACTGTAAGGCAAGAAGATGCAAGGGTGCCGGATTCAGCGGCAGGCTGCCACTTCCTACTCCTGTGACTTGGCCGCCAAGAATCTGGCTTAACGATATGTCGTCAAATCCGCCCGCTTGGATAGGCTACTGAGCGAGGAAACGTTCGAAGAATCGCTCTATCGCATCACGATGATGACCAGGAATGAGAACGTGATGGTTGCCCAAGGGAGACGAAAGGAGAGGTTCTAGCGATCCATCGATCGACAGTGTCACCTGTGTGCGGCAGAGATCCTCGCGCGCCAGCGATCCTGTGATCGTCCCTTCGCGCACGAAGAGCCGATTCAGCCTATCTCCACCTAGGCGGAACAGGGTGCAAGGACCGGGTGGGATCTGCGCAGCAATCCCTACACCAAGGCCCGACTCAAAGTGACTGCGGATGACAAAGCCCGCAGAGAGGGACAGAGGGCAGGTACAGTGGGCGATGATCAGCTTCCGCTCATTCGTGTCAATGGAGGCGATGTTGGCCATAAACGTGGCTCCGCCGGAGACGAGGGATCCAAGATACATAGAGAACATGGCCTGCATGTCGCCCTCACACCCTGCAACAACCTGTTCGTCGTTCAGACGTGACAGAGCGTAGCAACCGGTGTTGTGCAGCCGCTCCACAAGGTCGAAGCACCGGACAGTGCACGCAGAGAGGCGATACTTGTCCACTATCGACCGCAAGCCCTCGTAAATAGCGACACTCTCGCTCAGATCGGCCTTACTCGGCTCCTCAACGCGCTGTGCTCGCTTTGTGAACGTCCCAATAGCACTCCGACTCGGTTTTCGCGCGGCTGTCTCTTCCACCAATTCGTCGATTGACACATTGACAAGATCGATTCCAATTTGTCCCTTGAGAAACGCACGATCAACATCACTTGCCACGAGCCAATCTGAGGGCTCTCCAATCATCCCTACACGGCTGAAGCGCAGTGCCTCCCATGCCGAATTGATGCGCAGCTCTCTCTCGAGACCGGCGGCAATCACATCAGCGGTTCCAAAGAGGATCTCTCCGTTCCCTCCATCCTGGCGAATGCGCGCAAGGATTTCCAGCGAAGCTGGAAGAGAATTCTGTGCGGGATGAGCAATAAGGATGATCGGAGAAGGCATCTGCGACGCCACCTTCAGTACTTCCCGTTCCACCCCTCCGGTGAGGACAAGGATGGCTGACACTCCCTCACCTGAGGGAAACTGTGTCTCTTCCAAGTTCAGCTTACCGGCTGCAGCAATGTCGGCAATGATCCTTTGCTTGAGCCGATCCATCTCCTGCTTGCCATGCAGCTGTGATGCGCGCGTGATGATTTCGATCTTATCCATAGGATTAAGCGTACGTTGCCGCGAAGGACAAAGGGATGAAAGCTCCGACATCGAGCCCGGACACCGATCACTGAGCAGCACCACGCTTGGAAACCGGAAAAGGTACCGAAGAAGACCTTATCAGTGTCAGCAGATCCCTCCACCGAGTGCGGCGTGCATACCTTGTCCATGGGTCTGTGTTGGCTACAATGAATCTATGGCTGAGAAAACGTCGCTTCTTACTCTACTTCTCTGTGTGCTGATGGCGTTGGGTGCGCTCTCCTCTCCCGCCTCGGTTGGTTCGGCCTTTGCCGATGCATATTCCGCATTTGCCCCGCTCTACGCCCTATACAAATCATATGCTAACTTCCTCTTTTCCGGAACGGAAGTGCTTGTCCCTCCCGATCTGGAACAGGCCTGTCCCAGCCTGCGGGGCAAGCTGAGTTCGCTGCAGATAGAGATCATCACCCAGACAGATTCGCAGCGGATCGAACAGGTAACAAGAGTTGCCCACCTACGCCAGACCACTGATATGTTCTGCCAAACATACAGCCACACGATAGTCTCAATCGCGTCTTTGCCTGAGGTCGATCTTGATACCCTCAAGCAGGCAGCAGACGATGGTTTCTTCGTCGCAGTATCTGATGAGAACAAGGAACTTGAAAGACTCTTCTCATCAACGCTCGATACTTATGCTGGGAGTGAGCAGTGGAGGTTTGCCGTCGCGTTTTCCATGCGCACGATCCTCAAGCAGAAAGACCTTGTCAGACTCAATTTGAGCCTGCGGGATATCCTCCTCGGACCAAAGGATGCTCCCTATACTGAAGGGATCATCCCATCAGCCGTGCTGCCACAATCACAGGAACTTGCCTCTCTCGCGGGGATCGATCTTGATGATACGAAGCGTCAGCAAGCTCTCTCTCTGGCTAGAGAGGTGTATGCATATCTGCTGAGAGAAAAGAACTGAGTCCAAGAAAGGGGCTAGGGAAGGTGGGTCTGCTGCCTAGCACCCACCTTCCCGGGGTAAGAACCGTTGGCTGTCCTACGGCATCTTTCTTATCAGCGCTCGAAGGACAGCATGCGGCTGTAGTGATTGAGAAGAAAGGGATGGTCTTGTTTTGCCGCGCTCTCGAAGACGGCAATAACTGGTAAGGAGGTAGCAAGCTTCGCTCGTTAGTCGAACCCCCGATTCTAAGCCCGCTTTGCCCATCTCTTGCTCCTTGTCTTTAGCTTGGAGACAGAGTAGCTCCTCACAAGAGATGGAACGAGGGCAAAGGTGTTACACACATCGCGCGTTCAATACGCGGGGACAGCCCGCCGGTCAATCGTTCGTGGGTCAAATGTCCACCGCGACTCTTGACGATAGACTATCACTCCGTGGGGATACGTGCTATCCGCCAGTAATCCTGAACAGTCTGAATGAGGCGCTCGAAGTCCTTAGAATCAACGGGCTTATTCATGTAGCTTGCGGCACCACTGTCGTAGGCTCTGATCATGTCCTGCTCGTGCTCCGAGATCGTGAGGACGATCACTGGAATCCTCCGCAGCTTGTCATCCTCCTTGATCTTCGCCAGAACATCAAGGCCATCAACCTTAGGCAGATTGAGGTCAAGGAGAATCAGATCCGGTCGAGGGGCATCTTCGTACTCGCTCTTGTTGTGCCACAAGAAGTCGATCGCTTCCTCCCCGTCTCGGGCGAAATACAGTTCACACTTCATTTCGCTCTTACGCATGGCACGCTTGATGATGGCAATATCATCAGCATTGTCTTCAACGACAAGGACCTTCATTTTTTCTTGGCTAAGCATTTAATTCCACCTCTCTCCTGGCATCTGCCCTGGGTATTGTAAAGTAGAACGTACTCCCTTTTCCAACCTCCGATTCCACCCATATCTCCCCCTTGTGTTCCTCGACGATCCTCTTACAG
>JAGGXO010000051.1 GCA_021163015.1 Candidatus Bipolaricaulota bacterium | reverse complement strand
CTATATCCGCATATTGACCGGAGATCGTGTGGTAGTCGAATTTTCGCCGTATGACCTGACAAAGGGACGAATAGTGTATAGGGAGAGCTAGCCGCAGCGCTTAACGATATGAAAGTTCGTAGCTCAGTAAAGAAGATGTGTGCAAAGTGCAAGATTATTCGACGCAATGGCCATGTGATGGTTATCTGCAAGAATCCAAAGCACAAGCAACGACAAGGCTAAGGGGAGTGAACTATGGCGCGAATTGCCGGTGTCAACCTGCCCAATGATAAGAGAATAGAGATAGGATTAACGTATATTTTCGGCATTGGGCCAGCGCGTGCAACGGATATCATCGAGAAAACTGGGATATCTCCGGATGTGCGGGGCAAGGACCTGACGGAGAAAGAGGTTGCCGCCCTCAGGCGCGAGGTGGAGGAGTTCGTTGTGGAAGGAGATCTGCGCAGGCGGGTCTTCTCCAGTATACAGCGGCTGAAAGACATCAATGCGTATCGTGGGATTCGTCACAAGAGACGCCTTCCTGTGCGTGGACAGCGGACGAAATCCAACGCCCGTACCTGGAAAGGTCCGCGGCCAGCTAAGGCAGGAAAGAAGAGGTAGGGATGGCGAAGAATATCAAACTCGATCGGGCAAAGGTCCACATTCATGCGACCTATAACAATACGATTATCACTGTGTGTGATATGAATGAGAACCCCATTACCTGGAAAAGCCCCGGGATGGTAGGTTATAAGGGATCGCGGAAAGGCACGCCGTTTGCTGCACAGGTTGCAGCGGAATCTCTCGTGCGTGAGATGAAAGACTACGGGATTCGTTCTGTCAGCATTGCTGTCAAGGGAACTGGATCAGGACGACAATCCGTGGTGCAGACGATCAAAGGATCGGGCATCCGGGTGGAAGAGGTAAAGAATGTTACGCCGGTTTCCCACAGCAGCAACAAGGGGAGACGATAATGGGAAGAGATACCGGGCCGAAGTGCAAAAAATGTCGTAGAGAGGGAGAGAAACTATTCCTGAAAGGTGAGCGCTGCTATACGCAGAGCTGTCCAATGTCTCGTCGTAGTTCGCCTCCGGGAGAGAGAGCGAAGAAACATCGCCCTCGGAGGAGCCAGTATCAATTACACCTGCGCGAGAAGCAGAAGGCGCGCCGGATTTATGGTGTGCGCGAAAGACAGTTCCGCAGTTACGTCGATTGGGCGAAGCGGCAAAAGGGAGTCACTGGTGAGGCACTCTTGAAACTGCTGGAGCGTCGCCTAGACAACGTCGTATACCGTGCGGGATTTGCTTCTTCTAGAGATCAGGCGCGTCAGATGATCACGCACGGTCACTTTGAGGTGAACGGGCGAGCGACGAATGTCCCATCGGTGCTATTGCGAGAAGGCGACACAGTCGCGGTAAAGGAAGGGCGACGTGCTCGTGTGAAAGGGATTCTGGATGCGAATAAGGACCGCGAGACTCCCAGTTGGCTGGAGAAGAATGCAGATGCGATGAAGTTCCAGACGATCGCTACCCCGAATCTGGAGGAGACAGGATACACGATCGCGGCGAACTTGATAGTTGAGTTTTACTCCCGCTAGGAGGTTAACATGAGCGAGCTAGTCTTCCCTCAAGAGATCAAGATTGAAGAGCTGCGTAATGACTATGGCAAGATAGTCATTGAGCCGCTTGAACGCGGCTTTGGAGCGACGTTGGGTAATAGCATGCGTCGCACGCTCCTCTCTTCGATTCCAGGGGCGGCCGTGGTCCGAGTGAATTTTGCAGGCAAGTACCATGAGTACGACACAATCGAGGGAGTCAAGGAAGACATTCTCGAAATCATCCTTAACCTGAAGGGACTGGCTCTGCGGCTCGTTGGCGATGATTTAAAGCGGATGACGCTAGAGAAGAGCGGCCCGTGTGAGGTAACAGGGGCTGACATCGAGGTTCCATCTGGCGTCAAGGTTATCAATCCCGATCTGCATATTGCGACGCTCGGTGAGAAGGGAGAACTAGAAGTGGAGCTTGAGGTGGAGACTGGCTACGGCTATCGCGCTGCCGAGATGAACCGCCTTGATGATTCCCCTCTTGCTGTAATCCCGATCGATGCCGACTTCTCACCTGTGAGCAAGGTGAACTTTACTGTTGAGGACACGCGGGTTGGCGGCAAGACGGGCTACGAAAGGCTGATCCTCGAATTAACGACGGATGGTGGGATCAAGCCAGAAGAAGCTCTATCCGAGGCAGCGCTGATCTTGCGTCGGCACCTTGATCTGTTCCAGGAATTCGCTGAGCATCCGTACGGACTTGCTCCCGAGAAGAGCGAAGAAGAGGAAGAGGGTGCGCTGGGGATCCCATTGAGCGAGCTGGACATAGACCAGCGGGCGTGCAATCTGCTGCAAGAGGCGGAGATTACCACCCTGGCTGAGCTGCTTGAGCGTCCAAGGGAAGAACTTCTCGATATCCATGGCTTTGGAGGGAAGACCTTGAGCAAGGTAGAAGATCGGTTGAAAGAGCTTGGGTACACGCTCAAGGACGAAGGAGAGAACCAAGATGAGACATAGATGGGATAAAGACAAGATGGGAATGATGCGTCAGCATCGTAAACGCGTCTTGGCGAGCATCGCTACCGGTCTTATCATGCACGACAAGGTAGACACAACACTTGATCGGGCAAAGGCTGGACAGCGCTACACCGAGAGACTGATCACCTTAGCTCGCCGTGGTGACTTGCACGCGCGCAGGCTCGTCTTTTCGCGATTGCAGGACAAGCAAGCGGTGGACAAACTCTTCTCCGAAATCGGCGAGAAGTACAAGGATCGCAATGGTGGGTACACGCGTGTCATCAAGCTGGGTCCGCGCCGCGGTGACGGTGCTGAACTTGCGCGTCTGATGTTTGTTTAGGAAGATAGGTTAGTATATCTGAGAACGGGGCCCCGCTAGGCGGGGCCTCTTTCTTTGACCGTGCCAATGCAGATGCACGCAATCCGCAACTACAGCTTTGCTCTTGTCATCCTCTCTGAGAGACTGGAAAGCATATCCGCTGTCATTGCGGGCAGATCGTATGATGGCTCCCAACCCCATTCGTTTCGTGCCGCAGAATCGTCTATCGTGCGGGGCCAAGAATCAGCGATTTCCTGACGCTTATCGGGTTTGAATTCGCAGGTAAAGTCAGGAATGTGCTTGGTGATCTCGGCGGCGAGCTCTCCTGCGGAGAAGCTCATGCCTGCCAGATTGAAATCGCAATGGTGAACGAGGGAATCATGGTCCGCCTCCATGAGTTCTATCGTAGCCTTGATGCAATCAGGCATATACATCATTGGAAGGACCGTGTCCTCTCGAACGAAGCACTCATAGTGCTTGTTCTTTAAGGCCGCATAGAAGATCTCTACCGCATAATCGGTTGTCCCCCCTCCAGGGCGTGTCGCAGACGATATGATACCCGGATAGCGCACGCCTCGGACGTCAAGGCCGAACCGATGTATATAGTACTCGCCCAATAGCTCACCCGAGACCTTGGTGACGCCGTACATTGTCGTTGGGTGCAGAGGTGGAGCCTGCGGGGCGGGATCAGGTGGCGTCTCTGGCCCGAATACGGCGATTGAGCTTGGGGAGAAAACGCGTAGCAGGTGACGTTCACGAGCTATCTCAAGGATATTTAGTAGGCCTTCCATGTTGACCTTCCAAGTCAGTTGTGGTTTCTCCTCGCCAACGGCAGAGAGAATCGCTGCCATGTGGAAGATCGAGTCCACATGGTATTGATCGATGACGGACTTGATCCGGTCCATATCTGTAACATCTAGGCGCTCAAAGGGCCCGACATTGACCAGGTCTTCCTTCCCCTCGCTGCGGATATCGGCTGCGACTACGTTTTGCGCCCCGTAACGTGCACGGAGTGCTAGAGTTAGCTCTGATCCTATCTGTCCGAGCGCTCCGGTCACCAAGATCCTGCTCATTGTGTTTGTCAACTGGTCTTCCTCCACTTCAGCGAGTGCCGCATTGTACGCCATCAGCGATGATCCTAGCAATGGGGTGAATGCACTACTGCGCAACGCGTCACAAGAGATATGCGGCGATCGATGTAAGGCAAGAAAGGGATGATAGGATAATTACGCTTCGCATCTCTCCGATCGCCTTGGCCAGACGGTGGTGAATGTGCTCCTTGTCACGGGAGAAGATACAGCAATGATCGGCCAATCTCCCTATGATGGCAAAGGTTGTGTCGCCTAGGGGGACAGCACCGATCAGCGGAAAGACCGGTATGAATGAGATCTGCGGGCGGTGCACAAACTCTCTTCCGTATTAGAAAGCTTCATCAGTAACCTCACTTGTTGATCTGTGACCACCTAACCCCCTCCCAATCTGAAGGTTAGACAGCCCAATCATTCGCTTCCAAAACGGGAAATCTAATTGTCGCCAGACGGGAGTTTTAGTTGTCGCTCATCAGTGGTTGCTATTATCACTCCAGCGATGAGTGCAGGCCTGTCGATTGTACGTCCATCGCCGCGTGCAGCGAGCCTTCACCGTGTACCTGCACGCAGGATGCCTATCGATTCGAGGGAGGGTGCTAATCGCGACGATCAGAGATACGGCAGCAGTAGTGAGATTCGTATGCGTGCAGTGTAGGAGCACAGAACGCTCTTAGCAAATGATCAACGACTCTTCCTGGGCTCGCTCAGATCCCAGCTACCAGGATAGGGACATGCCGATCTTCCATGCGGAGAAACCGGTGGTGTCGATCACGATGTGGCTTGACACGGAGAACGTCGAGCCAAAGGAGATCGAAACCCCCATGTTTGTCTTTCCCCAATCGAACAGCAGGCCGGTCGAGGTACCGAAGAACGTGTCCACCGAGAATGTGTACGTTCCTCCCATGCCTGGGGTCTTCACTTCGAGCGATATGATCTCCCAGTAGTCCTTGGAGTAGTACAGGTGAGCGTTGGCGATGGCATCAGACTCCAGCTCGATGATCGAACCGTACGCGGGGGTTGTGATAACATAGCTGGTAGTGTTCAGGTTGGATATGCTGCGGAATGTGGTGCCGGCGTACGAAGCGCTGAACTCGATGCCGTATATCTCGATCCCCGTGATTTGCCCTCCGGACCCAAGAAGATCCGTGTATATCTTGAGACAGCCGAAGTCAGTCTCAAGCGATGGAGTGAACGTGTGGCTTGCTGTCTGCAGCGAGAAGACGTAGTCGAGGGTGATGTTCAAGGGAGAATCGAATAGGTGCAGGAAGGACAGCTCGATTTCCTGGCTCGTGAACCCGGTCTTCCCAAATGTGGTAACTGCGGTGATGTCTATGCACCCAAACGTTGTGGCCTTGAATGTTAGTTCCTCTCCTGAGAAGCAGATCTGTCCAGAATCGATGGTTGGATCGGTTACGTATGTTCTTGTGAGGAGCGTAGATGTTGTCGAAGACGCGGTCTGAGAGAAACTGATGCCGCTAAGATCAGCACCAATGAATGTGGCACTCTCCACCGAAGCGACTCCGCCGAGGAGCTCTCCGTAGATGTCCACGACGTACCCATAGTTTGGCCCTCCAGAGACGGCTGGTCCGATCATCGCCGAATAGAGGCTGAAGACAACGGGATAGAAACTGAGCTTCAACACACCTTGTGCGTACAGGAAAGATCCCGACTGTGGCTCGAATAGCATCTGCCCGTCGAAACTGATGAACGCCAAGGACGCTGACATGCCAAACTGCTGCCACAGCCAGCCATCGAGTATGAAGTCTGAAGTACTGGAGAGTTCGAGGAACCCGATATGCAGACCTACATCAAGCGTTGACGTAAATGAGGAGAATGGCATCGTCTGCAATGGCGCAAGTCCGATTTCTGCCTGCCATGTTCCCGTGAACGGCCCTGCGGCCAGAGATGCTGTGGCCCCCAGCAACATGAACGCTAAGATTACGGCAATGGTGCGGTAAGTCACGTTTGCTCCCTTTCTTTCCGGCGGCTTAAGGTCTCTGACATGTGCCCCTTGAAGACTCCTGTTTGTAGTATCTTGACCGTACCCTTATGCATGCTTCTCCTCTATCCTTCTCGACCGGATACCAGGGGAAATCGGGCACCACTGATGGTGACGCTTGCTTGTTGTCGAATGCATTGCTTTACTCGCCGCGACAGGTGTGGTAGACTGGCAGATCATGAGACGATTTGTGCTGCTTGCTCACAAGGCGCCGGTGGTGCCAGATTTTACGTTGAACGACTTACCCGGCAGTGCAGGCCGGATCGATGTCCTCTGCCGGGCGATTGGCGCGGCGTTTTTTCTTTCGCATGATCTGAGAAGAGACGTTGAGGTAGACATCCTCTTGCAAGACCAGGTTCAGATCCGGCTGGTAGGAGAGAGGCTAAAGCGGCTCAATCCGGATGAGCGCTCGACCGCGGCGCTGATTAAACACGCGTTAGAAAAGCTGGGCGAAGAAGAGGCGCAGAGCACACCCGGGATCTTCGTCTCTCGGCGCACCCTCCCTGAGATGCTGGATCGACTCTACCAGTTGGGCGCTCACCCGATTGTACTGCATGAAGACGGGGCACCGATTGAAGCGACATCGATACCTAACGACCCCGCTTTCTTCCTCTCCGATCATCAGGACTTCTCGCCATCAGACGAGGAAGTCCTTGCGGATCTACCGCGTATTTCGCTCGGCGAGACACCCCTGCACACCAGTCAATGTATCACCATCGTTCATTACCTCCTCGATCGCCAGCAGGAGGATGAGGGAGACCTTGTCCTCTGCCACAAGGTGTGGGGAGAGCCGAAAGCACAGTTGATCAAAGGGCTCCTGGCCGACTTTAACATTCCCGTGAACATGGTTACCCAAGTTCCCGCGTCTATCTTGCCGATGACCGTCGATGGGTTAAGTGAGGTGCGGATCATGGTGCGCTCGCGCGACCTGGAGCGCGCCCGCGAGATCATAGCTGACTACTTCGAAGAGCCAAGCGCAGAATAAGCGAGTGTATCCTTGCCAAGAGCAAGAGTTAAGGCTGCGGGGACTTCTGATAAGGCTTGCGAAGTGAGCATGAACGCTGTTGCATAACAAAGCTGACAGGCTCCAGACAACTCTTCCATCTATTGTCCATATCCGTGCCGTATCATCTGTTCGTATCAGCAGGTTGCAGGAAACTTGGGCGAAGGGTTGATTCCGCAGATAGCAAGTGGTCGATCGACGCAGTGACGCGCATTCGACTTTCCTAATGGTTCTGGAAACGGGACAGCGATGAAAGAGAGAACGCGACAGGCGTAGCCTTGCCGCCGCTCATACTGCTGATAATCATTATCAGTCTAGCAACACCGGCATTTGGCGACGGGTTCGGCTCCAATAACAGCTTCGGGCCGCCCGAGGAGGCGCATACGTTTAAGACGCCAAAATCCGTGCCTCAGGCGAGTGCGACGTACTTCTTCCATCAGCAGCCACTCAAGATCGTATTGCTTGTTGTATTTGGCGTGTTCTCTCTGGTGATCATCGCTCTTCTATGGTACAAACTATGCAGGCGGTTGCTATTGCTATCGGTGATCGTGCTGGGTTTGTAATGGGTGGGTTCCTCTGTCCAACGAGCACTGTACGGAACGTGATCCCTAGATTCAGCACCGGGTATCTGTTGCTCTTTCTAGTTCCGGTGGTACTTTCCTTGGTCATGGGACGTGTCTTCTGTGGATACATCTGTCCATTTGGAGCCGCCCAAGAGCTTCTGCATGTACGCAAATTGGCGGTCAAGATCCCTTCACGATGGCTGAATGTACTATCCAAGCTCAGGTATGTCTTGCTCGTCCACTTGGTAGCCCGGGTGCTGGTTACCGGAACCGCGATTCTGCAGAACTACTCCCCATTCAAGCCCCTCATTTCCTGGGGAGAAACGCCGCTTAGTATCGGGGTGACTGCGCTATCTGCTCTCCGTCTTCGTCTACCGTCTGTTCTGCCCGCTGGGAGCGCTTCTTTCGCTGCTGTCGCGTCTTGCGCTGTTTCGCATCCACACGGATGAAGACTGCACCAAGTGCCATTGTCGCACGCGAGAGTGCCCGAATGGTGCGATCAACAATGGCGCGGTTGATACCAGGGAACGCCTGTTATGCGGCGAATGTACGACAACATGCCCCACTCATTCCCTGTGTGTAGAGCGGCCACATGTTAGGCGTAAGCACGAAACACGACTGGCTAGATTTGGCTAGTGGCACGTATCACAACCAACAACTTGCACATCCTTGCTCGTGGAACTGGCTTTCCCATTATCATCAATAACAGTTAGCACTACGTGGTACTTCATTCCGTTTGATCCGGCTGAAAGATAGATGTGATCAGTAATCTCTCCGCTGCCTGTTGTGCCATCTCCGAATGACCATGCCCAATCCGTGATGTATCCGTCTTCGTCATCTGAGCCTGACGCATCAAAGGTCATTGGTTGATCGGTTCCCACCATGTACGGCCAATAGGTGAACGAGGCGGTTGGGGCATGATTGAGCACCTCCACGTTGTGGCTGATTGCACCCACAGCTCCACTCGAGTCGGTTACCGTGAGAGTCACGCTGTAGGTTCCCTTGTCGTAGAACGTGTGGTCGACTGATGCTCCCGTGTCGGTGCTGCCATCATCGAAATCCCACGTGTAGTCGGTGATTGCTCCGTTGGGGCTGCTGGAAGCGCTTCCGTCGAAGTGAACGGCAAGTGGCGGAAAGTCAAACGCTGGTTCGAAGCTGAACTGCGCGTGCGGATTGCTGAACAGAAAACACCCACCCAGCGTCAATGCGGACGCCGTCAGTATTAACGTGATAGTGATCCGGGTGATAAGTTGCTTGGTTGTTATCATTTGTCCTCTTCTTTGTTCGTATTGCTGCTGCTCTTTTTCACAGCTTCGTTCCTCGGGTCATTTCTCTTAGTTTCATCGTCCTTATCTGACTCAGATTCTTCCTTCAGCGCGTCTCGGATCTCTTCCAACCGCGCGGCGACCCGCCCAAAGACGGTCCCCTCGGGAAACAATCCATCATCCTGTTTCTCACCGGCGGCGACGCCCGTAAGGAGCTCGATTCCTTCTTCGACCTTTGCCACCGGATAGATGTGAAACTTCCCAGCGCTCACTGCGTCCACGACTTCCTCCGAGAGCATGAGGTTGTCTAGGTTCTGCTGCGGGATGAGCACCCCTTGCTCACCGGTGAGGCCTTTGGCTTGGCAGACCTTGAAGAAACCCTCGATCTTCTCGTTCACTCCGCCGATTGGCTGTATCTCCCCCTTTTGATTGACCGAGCCGGTGATGGCAATCCCCTGCTTGATCGGAAGACTCGATAGGCTGGAGAGGAGGGCATAGAGTTCAGTGCTGGAAGCACTGTCCCCATCGATCATCGAGTAGCTCTGCTCGAAGGCGAGACTTGCCGACAGGCTGAGTGGCCTCTTGTCGGCGAACCGTTCGCCGAGGAAGCCCTTGAGGATCATAATCCCTTTCGTATGAGTGTGCCCACCGAGGTCAGCCTCGCGCTCGATATCGACGATTCCGCCTTTCCCCGTGTGTACGGTGGCGGTGATACGCGACGGTTTTCCAAACATGTAGTCCCCCAACTGGAGTACGGCCAGGCCGTTCACCTGTCCGATCTTCTCTCCCTGTGTGTCTACAAGGAGCTGTCCGCGTGCGATCATCTCCTGGATCTTCTCCTCGAGGAGATTCAGACGGTTGTCGCGTTTGTGTAGAGCAATGCGGACGTGTTCTGCGGTGACGTGCGTCGATCCCTCTTGGCGCGCCCAGTATGACGCCTCCTTGATGATCGAGATCAGGTTCCCGAACCGGCAGGAGAGCTTCTTCTGATCACCAGCGAGTTCTGAAGAGTACTCCACGACCTTGGCCACGCCGGTGGCATCGAACGGGAGCATGGCAGGCTCCTCCTCGCAGCGTGCGCGCAGGAAGCGCGCGATCTCCCGTTCATGCTCCGGAGTGCGATCCATCTCCGTATCGAAGTCGCTCTTAACGGAGAAGAGCTTGGGGAAGTCCTCGTCGTAGTAATGCAGAAGCTGATAGATCTGCGGGTTGCCTACGATGACGATCTGCATGCCGAATGGGACCGGCTCGGGTTTAAGGCCCTCACTGGTGGAGTACCCGAGCATTTGCAGCGGGTCCTCGATCCTGATCTCGCGCCGTTTGATGGCGATCTTCAGCGCCTCCCAAGAGAGGCCTGCGCGGAACAGGTTATTGGCGTTCAGTACGAGGTATCCTCCATTTGCGCGGTGCAGAGACCCCGGCTTGATCATGCTGAAATCGGTGATCGCCACGCCCATCTGAACACGGCGTTCGATGGAGCCAAACAGGTTGGTGTACGTGGCGTTCTGTTCCACGAT
>JAGGXO010000001.1 GCA_021163015.1 Candidatus Bipolaricaulota bacterium | reverse complement strand
GATGGAAAATGGCACTTCACGATTCGCATCCATATTGGAGGGAATTAGAGATACCTCCCAGGCAGTCAACCGCCCTCACTGCCGAGGTAAGGAGGCCCGCTTCTTGCGGGTCTCCTCCATCCCCCCCTTGGTCAAGAGCATTCGGGTAGGCAACGAGTGGCCTATCTCCTTAGGCTCTCTCTAGTTTGTTTCCTCTAGGCTCCCTACGGTCTCTCCCTTTTCTTCGTAAGCAGCGGTCTTTCTGATTACATGACGCGGGCATTTCTCAATTGCCGTATCTATCTGAGTGGCGTGAAAGATCGGAAGATCCTTCTTCTCGTCCCACGTGACCGCTCCCTCTCCTGAGACCTTTTCGCAGATGTGGCAGTCGATCCACCCGTCCGGGCAGCGCTTGCGGCCCGGGATGTCCCGCTTTGCCTGGTAGTTGCAGGCAAGGTACTGGGGCGTATCTGCCGGGATAAGTTCGGTCAGGCCCTGCGGACAGGCAGAGACGCACAGGCCGCAGCCGATGCACGTCTCCCAATCGACGACCGCCACATGCCTCTCTTCATCGATGGACATGGCTCCCGTGGGGCAGACCCTCACACAGTCTCCCAAGCCGAGGCATGAGTACGAACACTCGTTGAAGCCCGACGCCAGTTGAACGGCAGCAGCGCACGTCTGCAGTCCATCGTATTCGACGATCGGGTGCGAGCCTCCGGTGCAGTGGACGATCGCCTTCTTTCCGACGCTGGCCTCGGCCTTCAGCCCGAGGTAGTCCTCAAGCCTCTTCATCCCTTCCTTATCCTGGGAGAGGGTCGGGCAGGGGCTCTTGGCGAACACCTGCTTGTCGTGTGCCACAGCCTGGGCGTAGGCGAAACATCCGGGGTATCCGCAGGCACCGCAATCGGCTCCGGGGAGGAACTCCTTGATGCGTGCAGCTTCGGCCAACGATTCATCCTCCTTAGGGAGGACCTTGCTCGCCACATAGATCATCAATCCGGAGAGGAATCCGATCGATGAAAGCACGGTAACAGTGATCGCTCCATTCACTTATACCATCCCCTTAAACGCAAGGAAAGAAAGGCCGAGAAGCATCGCCGTGATGAACGCGATCGGTGTTCCCTTGAACGCGATCGGAGTATCGGCAAGATCTAGTCGCTCCCGTATGCCAGACATGATCAGTAGCACGAGCATGAACCCTGTCCCCGCCCCGCCGGCAGCGAAGAGCGATTCCCAGAACGTGTAGGTTTGATCGACGTTGATGAACGTAATACCGAGGACGGCGCAGTTGGTGGTGATGAGCGGCAGGTAGATCCCCAGCGCGTTGTACAGGGTGAGGTTCGTCCGCTTGATCGCCATTTCGATTATCTGCACGAGTGAGGCGATAACGAGGATAAAGATCACCGTCTTCATCACTTCCACCCCGTAGGGGACCAAGATGTAGTAGTAGATTGGCCAGGTGACAGCGGAAGCGACGAGCATCACCAGCAGGACCGCAATTCCCATGCTGACCGCGCTCTTCGTCTTCTTAGAGACACCAAAGAACGGACACAGCCCGAGGAACTTGGCGAGGATCATGTTATTGACCAACGCCATACTCAAGAAGATAACGAACAGATTAGTCACCCTTGGTCACCCCCATCCATTTAAACAGAGCAAGGAGCGTGCCGATAACGAGGAACGCTCCCATCGGGAGCATCAGGATCGCCACCGGGTTGTCGCTGAAACCAGGGATGGTGAACAGGTGATGCCCAAACAGATCGAGCTTCCCCGTCCCCAGTAGTTGTCTGATGAACGATATGAGCAGAATCGCCAGGCCAAATCCTGTTCCTATTCCCAGTGCGTCGGCTATGGAGTCGAGAACGCCATTCCTACTTGCAAACGCCTCGGCGCGACCGAGGATGATGCAGTTGACCACGATCAGTGGGATGTAAATTCCCAGCGACTTGCTCAACGCGGGCACGAACCCCTGCATCATCAGATCAACGATACTCACCAGCGTCGCAATGATGACGATGAACACTGGGATCCTCACCTTGTCCGGAACCAAGCTGTGAATCAATGAGATAAGAATGTTCGACGCCACAAGGACGAATACGAATGCCGCAGTCATTCCGATCGCGTTATCCAAAGATGTACTGACGGCAAGCGTCGGGCACAGCCCAAGTAGGAGGACGAACGTCGGGTTCGAACGCACGATCCCCTTAGTGAAGTTTCCCGCAAAAGAACTCATGAGTTGCCCCCTTTCTGTTGGCTGCCAAGTTCTCTAGTGATCGCTTCCTTCACACCCTCTACCACTGCTGAGGAACTTATCGTGGCACCGGTTATTGCATCGATCTTGCCTCCATTGCGCGCGAGGTTTACCTCATCAACTGACACTCCCTTGAACTGATCGAGGAAGGAGGCATTGATAATCTTCGCTCCCAGCCCCGGGGTCTCCTGCTGCGTGATGATCTTTATCCCCTGCAGCGACTTGTCGTCCGGCTTTAACCCGATGAGAATATCGATCGCGCCTCCGTACCCCCGCCCCTGGGCCATGAACGCATGTCCGATTGGCTCTCCACCAGCAATTACCGTGTACAAGCCAGTATTCTCGTCGTAATCGAACGACTGCATGTCCGGGAAGAGGGTGGCTAGCATCTCCTTGACCGCATCCTGTTTAGCCTGGACGATCTTATCCTTTGTTATTCCGTTGGTCAGGGTGAGGGCGACTGTGGCTACGATAACGACCAGGGTCAGGAAGATAACCGGCCAGAAGCCTTTATCTTTGCTCATGCCGCCTCCTTCTTCATCTTCTTGACCAGTCCAAACACTTTCGGGCGCATGTGTCGGTCGATCAGTGGGGTGAATGCGTTCATCAGCAGGATTGAGTAGCAAACCCCCTCGGGCATCGTTCCGTAGAAGCGGATTAGCACAACGAGTAGGCCTGCCCCAATGGCGAAGATGACCTTCCCCTTTGTTGTCAGTGGCGTCGTAACGTAATCGGTGGCCATGAAGAACGCTCCCAGGAAGAGCCCGCCAGCGAGGATCTGGAAGAGCGGATCCCTTCCGAGGATCCAGCTCAGCAGGGCGACGGTACCGATGTAGAAGACCGGCACCTGCCACTTGATCAAGCGAAAGGCAATCAGAATGAGCCCCCCGATAAGTATGAGGAAAGCCGACGTCTCTCCCGCACTCCCACCGACGTTTCCGAAGAACAGGGCTTTGTACATTTCCCCTCTGCTCAGCGTGTAGGCGAAGCTCTCGCTCAACGGAGTAGCTGTGGCCACACCGTCTGCGAGCATCGAGTGCACAGGGGCGATCCAGCGGCTGAGCGCGCCGGCGAAGGAGACGGTGACAAATGCCCGCGCGGCAAGGGCAGGGTTGAACACGTTGTGCCCCAGCCCGCCGAACATCTCTTTGGCTACAGCGATGCTGATCAGCGAACCGAAGACCACTATCCACAGCGGCGTGCGGGGAGGCATGACGAGGACGAACAGGATCGCCGTGACGATCGCGCTCCCGTCCATACGAAACGGCCGCCGTCGCATCATCTTGGCAACGTACTCGATGAGCACCGCCGAGAGAATGGAGACGGCGAGCATCAGCAAGACGTACAACCCAAAGAAATACACCGCGCCAGCCGTGGGGAAGAGAAGTGCGAGAATCACCAAGGACATGTCCCTTTTGATGGAATTCCTCCCCCTCAGATGAGGCGACGGTGAAAGAACGAGTGGTTTGTTCTCCATCACTTCACCCCCAATTTACGCAGTTCGGCCTTCCCAACCTTGATGTAGGAGACGAGTGGGATATTCGCCGGGCAGCCGTAGGTACATGAACCACACTCCACACAGTTATTGATGTGATAATCGCTCAGGTGGTCGTAGTCCTCGTGCTTCACCAGGTTGACGAACTGCAGCGGGATCAGTCCCATCGGACACACATCGACGCAGCGCCCGCAGCGGATGCAATCGTGCTCCTCGCGAATGTCGCTCTTCTTCACGAGTATGCAGTTTGTCCCCTTGATGATCGATGTATCGAACGATGGCTGCGCGATCCCCATCATCGGCCCGCCGAAGATCAGCTCATCTGCCGTCTCGTCCCCCCCACCGCACAGGTCAATCAGTGCCGATGCAGGTGTGCCAAAACGCACCAGCAGGTTCTTTGGCGCCCTCACGAGACCAGTGACCGATACTACTCGCTCCACGAGAGGTCTTCCTAGGACGACAGCGTCGTGAATCGCGGCCAGGGTGGCGACGTTGTGCACCAGCGCACCAACGTCCATCG
>JAGGXO010000198.1 GCA_021163015.1 Candidatus Bipolaricaulota bacterium | reverse complement strand
TGTTTTGATCCTCCTCTACGCCCCGATCGTGAAGCTCCTGCTGGGCGTGTCGCGCATATACGTGCCCTACGATACGATCCTCTTGTCGGTGGGCCTGTATGTCGTCATCCCGCTGGTCTTGGGGTATCTGTCACGTAGGTGGATCATCCGCAGACGAGGACAAGCTTGGTTCGAGGGACGCTTCGTCAATCGCCTCAAGCCGGTGGCGACGGGGGGATTGCTCCTGACGTTGGTCATCTTATTTGCCTACCAAGGGGAGACGATTATTAGCAATCCGCTTCATATCCTATTGATCGCGATTCCCCTGACGCTACAAACGTTCTTCATCTTCGCGCTTGCCTACGGTGCCGCCTACCTGCTGCGGATACGTCACTCTGTGGCAGCGCCGGCGGGGATGATTGGTGCAAGTAACTTCTTCGAGCTTGCGGTGGCAGCGGCAATCTCTCTCTTTGGTCTACAGTCGGGGGCGGCATTGGCGACTGTTGTTGGCGTGCTTGTGGAGGTACCGATCATGCTCAGTCTCGTGGCGATAGCAAACGCTACCGGGGCACGCTTTGAACGGGTGAGGGGATGAAGGTTCTCAAACGTGAGATCATTGTTGAAGGACCTAGTAGGGTGATTCATTGGCTGAGTAAGTTTGAATAAGGAGGAACGACATGAAGAAGGTAGTGTTCGCTGTGTTGCTTGGTGTGCTTAGCCTGGGAGTGATAGGTGCCGCGGCAGCGAAGATTCAGGTGGATAGCGAAACATACGACTTCGGCAGCGTGATCGCGGGGACGTTCGTCTCGCACGGGTTCATCATCACCAACGTCGGTGATTCTCCACTCACGATCAAGAGCGTGCGCACCAGCTGTGGCTGCACGGTCGTCGATTTGGAGAAGACGGTCCTCGCTGCAGGCGAATCGGAGGTGTTGCAGGCAGACCTGAGCACAAACGGGTATCACGGGCGGATTGAGAAGCGGATCTATGTAGAGTCTGACGATCACACGAACGCACTCGTTACTCTTCGGCTGATGGGTGTGGTTAACCCGGCACAGCCGTACCACATGACGATAGGGAATCTGGAGTACATGTTTTACCTTCTTGTCGACCTGCGCGATGCGGACGCGTACGCCTCCGCGCATCTGATGGGAGCGATGAACATTCCCTACGAACAGCTTTCGAAATGGACCGATCGCTTCCCAAAGAAGGCGCTCGTCATCTTCTACGATGATGACGGAACGCTGAGCGACCCGGCGGCGAACGCGTTAAACGATGAAGGATTGACGAATGTGAAGAGCCTGATGGGCGGGCTTGATGAGTGGATGAATGTGCTCGGGGATGAGTTCATCCTACGCGAGGAAAAGTAAACGCGAAAGGGTGAATTCGGAGCGCAGAACGTAGAACCTGGAACGTAAAACCTGGAACGTAGAACGTGGAACTCGGAGGGTAGAACGCGGAACGCGGGAAGAGATGGTGAGCAAAGTTGCACGTTAGGAGGAAATCGAATGATGACTAAAAGGATGGGGCAACGGGTATCCGCGGGCCTGCTTGTTGTGGTTGCATGCGCCATGGTTCTAAGCCTCTCCATTGCCAGCTACGCTACGCAGCTTGTGCTCTTCTACCAGGATGGTTGTCCTCACTGTACCCGCATTGAAAGCTTCCTTGATCGGATCGAACCGAACTATCCGCAGCTTGAGATCGTTCGCCACGAGATCCACGATCCGGATGCCCAAGATCTTCTCGATCGTCTGTTCAAAGCGTACGGTGCGAAGCTCGGCGCTGTTCCCATCATCTTCATCGGCGATGTGGCCATGGTTGCTGATACCTTCTACAATCTTCCCATTCCGAACCTGTCGCCGACGACGCTGAGCGGACGTGCTGGTGAGATGAAGCTAGAGCAGGTGATCGCAGAGGCGATCGATGCGAACGCTCCTTCCCCTTTGACAAAGGCAGAAACACCCAGCGGGAACGGAATCACCAGCAAGCTGACTATTCCTGCCGTGATCTTGGCCGCTGCTGCCGATTCGGTAAATCCGTGCACGTTTGCGGTGCTTGTGCTTCTCCTGGGAACGCTTCTTGTGGCGGGGAAGAAGGGGAAGATGTGGCAAGCCGGGCTCGCGTTCATCGCGGCCATTTACATCTCATACTTCTTGATGGGAATCGGAATTTTCTCGGCCATTCAGGCCGCTGGCGTGCAGCGACCCTTCATTCTGGCGGTCTCGGGCCTTGCTATCCTTCTAGGCTTGTGGAACACGAAGGATTACTTCGCTTACGGGAAGTGGTTCACGATCGAGGTTCCCAAGCGCTGGCGTCCGTTGGTGAAGAAGATCACCTCGTCCGTGGTCTCCGTGCCAGGGGCGTTTGCAGTTGGTGTGCTTGATTCCCTCTTTCTCCTTCCGTGTTCTTCTGGTCCGTACATCGCCATCCTTGCGCTGCTCTCCAAGACGACGACCAGGTCCAATGGGATTGCTCTTCTCCTGTTCTATAACTTGATCTTCATCCTGCCTCTTCTCATCATCACTCTTGCCGTTTACTTTGGGTATACGACCACCGCACGAGCCGAGAGATGGCGATCGGAGCGATTGGGTAAGCTTCACCTGATATCGGGTATCATTATGTTCCTGCTGGGCGCGGGGATGATCATTGCCGTACAGTTGGGATACATGTAGGAGGGATGAATGACAAGGAAAAGAACAGGGATTATCTTGCTGCTCGCTCTACTTCTGATCGGAGTAGGTTCTTACGCGCAGATTCAGACGCCATCGCCAACACCCAATGCTCAGGAGCAGGTGCAGACGCCGTCACAGATGGCCAGCGCGGGTGATCAGACTCAGACATCATCACAGACACTTGCGTCATCAACGTCGACGCCGAACGCATCTGCACCGTCGATTGTCGTCTTCTACGAGGAGGGTTGTCCTCACTGCGTGACCATGGAGGGACTTCTCGACGATCTGTTGGTGGGGCACGAGGCAGATGTAGTGGTTGCCCGCTACGAGATCAACGCCCCCGGGAGCAGTGCACTATTGTGGAAGCTCGCCGCTCACTACGGGATAGTGGCGACGCAGGTTCCTGTGATATTCATTGGCGATCAGGCTATCATTGGAGCAGGAAGAGCCCAGGAATTCAATCTGCGCACGGCCGTCGATGACTGTGTTCAACTTGGTTGTCCTTCACCCCTTGAATACGTTGAGGGAGGCAAAGCTGTACTGAACGATCTCCTCATCGTTGGGGCGTTCATCGGAGTGTTCATTGCCCTCCTGATATTCCAAGGTCTGTAGAATGGTTGCCTCTATCTGGTAACAAAGATGTGATATACTGGCAGCAGGAGGGACCAGAGGGCGTGCCAGAAACTGAGATAAAGCGGTTTGCTAATCTTTCTAACGAGCGGCTGATTGAGCTGTTACGTCACGTGTCTGAAAACGGCGATTCAACCTACACGTCACACCTGCGCGAGGAGATAATAAAGCGCAATGTTGGCCTCGTGAGATCGATCGCGGCGTCTTTCCTCAATTCCGGTGAGCCACTGGAGGATCTTGTTCAGGCGGGATATATCGGCCTGCTTAACGCGGTCGCGAACTTCGATTTGGCACGCAACATTCGCTTCTCCACCTACGCGAGCTACCTAATCAAAGGGGAGATTCGCCACTACATCCGCGACAAGCACGCAACGATCCGAATTCCGCAGTGGGTGCAGTCGATGGGGCAGAAGTTGAAGGAGGTCGAGGAAGGATTCTTTCAAGAGCACGGACGCCCTCCGCGCATCGCTGAACTCGCGTCACTTATGGATCTAGCTGAGAATCAGGTGGTTGAGCTGTTGCGTGGGCGCAAGGTCATGTCATACGTCTCCATCGATGAAGATCGCCGCAGTGAGGATCCGCGCCCTCCAGTACCATCCGTTTCCAGGATGTACGAAAAGGGAGCGCCTCCGCCCTCTGATATTCACATGAAAATTGCGATCACTATCGAGAAACTGGCACAGATGCAACAACAGGTGATCAAAGGATTGTTCTATCTTGGGAAGACACAGGCAGAGATTGGCAGAGAGCTGGATTTGTCACAGAGGCAGGTCTCGCGTGTCAAGGAACAAGCATTGCGTGAGGTGAAGAAGAACGTATTGGGAGACGATGCGTGAAACCCATGGTCGACGCCATGTGTAGAGCTAAAGAAGCGTTTCCTAGGCATAATATAGATAGAGAATGGAACCCGACATGAACGATCTACTTACTCTTATTGGAAGCTCAATCGAAAACCTGCGTCAGTGTATTGATCTCTTCGATAATGCACAACCCGACGGTGGGGCGGAGAGAATCTCATCGGTACTGGCCGAGATTGACGGCTACCTCAAGGAGATCGACACTGACCCCCTTCTCGAGCTAGCTTCCATCGATCGTGGACAGATAGCAGACCGTCTGCAGAGCATAGAGGTCGACCTGGCCTCTATCCTCTCGGAACTGGCCGATCAAGAGCACGAATACTCGGCCACGGATTGATCACTACTTGTGATCAGCCGAATACCCACTCTCAGTACGCGTCACTTGTATCTTCGTTGTCTCTCCAGATTGCACAACTACGTTTTCCAACACCAGCGGCGGGTTACCCATGATGACAACTCGATAGTTGCCGGGTGGAAGCTGCGGCCCTGGCTCGCCGAGGACCCCCTCGAAGATCTTTTGTCCTTGTCTATCGAAAACCTGATAGCGAACCGTGATTATGCTTTGCAAAGCTGCTCGCAACTGCTTGCTGCTCTGCGCGTCGTAGTAATTGCCATGTGTTGCTGCGGCTATCTCGCGTAGCTTCTCCGCTGTGCCGTCTTGGCCCGCAACAT
>JAGGXO010000138.1 GCA_021163015.1 Candidatus Bipolaricaulota bacterium | reverse complement strand
TCATCGATGTGATCATGTCCCTCCCACGCGGGGCGAACGTGCAGATCCTCGCTCCGATCGTGCGAGGGCGGAAGGGTGAGTACAAGAAGACATTCGAGGAGATTCGCCAAGAGGGATTCACGCGCGTGCGCGTCGATGGGGTCGTGCGCACTCTTTACGAGGAGATCGAGCTCGTCAAGCAACGCAAACACACGATAGAGATTGTCGTCGACCGCGTAGTCGTCGAGCCACGGAAGCGGGCGCGCATCGCCGATTCCGTGGAGACAGCGCTGAAGCATGGCGGGGGAATCATGACCGTTCTCACCGAGGATGGGAAGGAGCACATGTACAGCGAGCACTACGCCTGCATCCATTGCGGAGTCAGCTACGAAGAACTCTCACCGCGCATGTTCTCGTTCAACAATCCGTACGGCGCTTGTCCGGAGTGTACCGGACTTGGGTATAGGAAGAAGATCGATCCTGATCTGATCATCGATCCGCGGCGTGGTCTCCTCGACGGTGGACTCCTCCCGTGGGCGAACTCCAAAGGGCGATGGTTTGAGTCCCAGATGCGTGGTCTGGCCGAGGCGTTCGATATCGACCCGCACCTGCCGCTTGGGAAACTGGATAAGGAGCAACTCGACATCATCCTCTATGGCTCTGGCAAGGAGAAGATCAAGTTCGACTACACGTCGACCAAGGGGCACACCCGCAAGTTCTCAAGGGCGTTCAGGGGTGTTGTGCCGACTCTGGAGCGGTGGTATCGGGAAACGACCTCCGATCAGTGGCGCGGCGATCTGGAGCAGTTCATGACGACTATGGCCTGTTCGGTCTGTCACGGCGCGCGCCTCAAGCCGGAGGTGTTGGCGGTGACCATCAACGGGCTGAACATTCATGAGGTGACGGCCCTGTCAATCAAGAGTGCCCTTACCTTCTTTGAGAATCTCTCTCTCACGAAGCGGGAGGAGATGATTGCTACGCAGATCCTGAAGGAGATCAGGGCGCGTCTCGGGTTCATGGTGTCGGTTGGTTTGAGCTACCTCACCCTCGACCGCGAGGCGGGGACGCTTGCAGGTGGGGAGGCTCAGCGCATCCGCTTGGCGACGCAGATAGGAAGCCAACTCACAGGAGTTCTGTACGTCCTCGACGAGCCGTCGATCGGGCTCCACCAGCGCGATAACAGGCGCCTGCTGGCGACACTGAAAGGGCTGCGTGACCTGGGGAACACGGTGATCGTTGTTGAGCACGATGAAGAGACGATGCGGGAGAGCGACTACATCGTCGACCTCGGCCCTGGCGCGGGCGCGCACGGCGGAGAGATTGTTGCTGCTGGCACGCCAGACGAGATCGCTGCGAACCCGAAGTCAATTACTGGGCAGTACTTGGCGGGGACGCTTTCCATTTCCATTCCCGATAAACGACGGGAGGGGAACGGGAAATACATCCGTGTCATTGGTGCTCGCGAGCATAACCTGAAGGGGATCGATGTTGAGATTCCTCTCGGAAAGTTCGTTTGTGTCACCGGGGTCTCCGGCTCGGGGAAGAGCTCGCTTGTTGAGGACGTTCTCTATCGTGGTGTGGCGCAGCAGCTTTATCAGGCAGCGCGTCGCGCCGGCGCGCACGACAAGATCATCGGAATCGAGCACATCGACAAGGTGATCGAGATCGATCAATCGCCGATCGGGCGCACACCGCGCTCCAATGCGGCAACCTACACGAAGCTGTTTGATGATATCCGTTCGCTCTTTGCTCGTACGCCGGATGCGCGCTTGCGAGGTTACACTGCGGGGAGGTTCAGCTTCAATGTGAAAGGCGGGCGATGCGAGGCCTGCCAGGGACAGGGGGAGGAGAAGATTGAGATGCATTTTCTCCCGGACATCTACGTGCCGTGCGACATATGCAAAGGGACGCGCTACAACCGGGAGACGCTCCAGATCAAGTACAAGGGCAAGTCGATTGCCGATGTCCTCTCCATGTCGGTTGAGGAGGCGCTCACCTTCTTCTATAACATCCCTCGTGTGCGCAACAAGCTACAAACCCTGTATGATGTTGGCTTGTCGTACATCGAACTTGGCCAGCCAGCTCCCCAGCTCTCCGGGGGTGAGGCGCAAAGGATAAAACTCTCCAAGGAGCTCTCCAAGAGGTCAACGGGGAAAACCCTGTACATCCTCGACGAGCCGACAACCGGTCTGCATGCGGCCGATGTGGGGAAGCTACTGGAGGTGCTCCATCGCCTGGTCGAAGCAGGGAACACCGTTGTTGTTATCGAGCACAATCTGGACGTGATCAAGACATCCGATTGGATCATCGACATGGGGCCGGAGGGGGGAGACGGAGGCGGAGAGATAATCGCCACCGGCACGCCGGAGGATGTGGCTGATATTGCGAAATCGTACACTGGCGAGTACCTGAAGAAGATTCTGGCAGCAGAGTAGTTAAACGGTGTGCAGGGTGTGTTTGAGTGCGTTGTTTCGGTGCTCTATTGAGCATACTCCTGTGGTTCGTTTCTACCAGGGCAGTATGCGTGTTGACTCGATGAGAATCCTATCTGTAGCTTTTCCCAGCAGCCCCTCGCGGTGGACTTGGCCTGCAGGCTACACGTCTAGTATTTGCCGTAACAAGGCACAATCATGATGGACAAACAGACCTATGGGAGGTAGCGATGGCAACAAGAAAGAAAACCTACGCCGTCATCGGGATCGTTCTTTGCTTGATCCTGGCTCTTAGCTTGGGAGGCTTCGCTGCGAAGGGTGGAGAGGGAGTAAAGGTCAAGGTGCGGGTTGCTGGCCAGATCCTCCTCTCGATCGTGGACGGCAGTGAGATCAGTTTCAATGTTGATCCTCTCAGCAACCCCGAGGCCACGGCCGAGACAACACTTTCCGTAATGACAAATGCAAAGAAGTACACGATCATCGGTACGTTCGGCAGGTTCTTGATCGGAAACTACGATCTAGTCAAGAACGAAAGGTTCTTCATTAGGTCCGTGGCTCCCGGGAGTGGAGGGGCCATCGATGACTGGACCCTGCCGAAGGGCGATGTGACAATCCTCAAGAACGAGGACGGGTTAACGATGGGAGAGAATACGGTAGTGCAGTACAAGCTTAGTGTTGACTTTAGCGTACCGCCTGGTGATGCGCAACTGGACATCTCATTCACGGCCGTTGCGGCGCTATAAGGAGGAATGAACCATGCACAAGTACCAGATACTCCTCATCGTTTCACTAGTAACAGTAATAGCAAGTCTGTGCGCATTTGCGGGAACATCGCTCTCCCCTATTCTGACTGAAATTACGCTTCCGCCGGGAACCTCGTATGAGGGCGACATGAGTCTCACCAACACCGGCGATGACCCAATCGTGGTACAGGTTCGAATCAGAGGGTTCACAGCCCCGGATGGTGTCCCGATATTCCTCGACCCATCATCGGAAAATTACTCCTACAGCCGATACAGCGGGCGCGAACTACTGACAGTGACACCAATGCAGCAGACAATTCAGTCCGGTGAAAGCTTCCTCTTTCATTATCGAGTGGCGATGCCAGAGGACCTTGATCCCTACGGCGGCCGCTACGTTGCGGCGATCTTCCGAGTGCAGCCACCGAGCACTGGGGCACAGGTTGTTGTTGCTACCCAGGTCGCATCACTGTTCTTGCTGACCCCTGGGGGAGATACTGCGGCCCCACACTTCACCTTTCAGGATCTCAAAGCATGGCAAGACGAAGAGAACCCTCGGTTGATACACTCCAGCGGTTTGATCACGAACGACGGGAACCTTCACGTGAATGCGGAACAGATGTACGGGTTCATGCACATCACCGACGAGGATGGATACATTCTGGGACAGATGATGTGGGATACACACACCATGCTGCCGGACAATGGATACACCGAGGAACAGACGTGGCTGGCTCCGGACACTCTCCCGAGCGGTACATACTATCTTCACATGACGATACTGATCTACCAGCCCAATGGAAGAGTGCAACGCTACGAGGGGACGCTATCCTTGGACTTGCACTTCTAGTCATGTTCCCGCTTTGGGGAGGAGAACCTCTCCTCCCCAAGACACTCTTCCCATTTCCACACCTCGCTCCCAATGAGTTCCACCTCTCTATTCGCCAATACAGTACATCCCTGCTGAAGAAATGACGCTCGGGAGAACCACTGCACTGACCGCGTCATCCTTTGCTTAACGCTTTCCTACCGCTACAATGTTGTCTGAACCAACTCATAGGGAGGATGAAAATGAATAGAGGATTCATCAGTACCATACTGGCTGTATTGCTCATGGGCATTTTCGCGGCTGTTGGGTATGCTTACAGCTATGGGATGTACTACGCAAGCTACGCCGATCAGGACACCGCGTTTGTCATCATGAATTCGGGCGGGGACAATACCTATTACACCCTTAAGGTCTACGACGCCTACGGTTCGCTGATCGACGCCGTGTCGGGGGATCTCGATCCGTTCGAGTCTGATTATCGGATCCTGAGCGACATCGCGGGAACGACGGATATGTCATGGGGATTGGCTCTACTGGAAACCCCGGGAATGCTCACCATCGGTGTGGAGACATTCATCGGTGAGCGTTGGATGGCGTCGGACAACGTCATCGACCCGATCCCCGATACGAAAGACTACTCCTACTACTGGTACGGCCTTAACTACTCCAACACGTCGAGCCAGAACACGGGAATTGCCATTATCAACCCAAATGGCTCTCCTGCAGCGGCGACACTGAAATTCTACGACGCTCAAGGGCAGATGAAGTACACGGCTGATGTCGTTCTTGATCCTCATGAGACCGAGTACTACTCAACGTCCGACATTCTCACGGTGAGCAACTCTATGTGGGGAGTCCTTGATGTGCGAGGGACGATGCCGCTGATAGTTACCGCCGAGTACTTCACTGGCGATGGGACGCTGATGAACGTCGACCAAATCACGCACGCTTACTTCAACGAGTACTAGAGAGAGGTGGCGGGTGGCTCAGTAGAAGGCTGCCCACCCGTCATCTCTTGATTTTTCGATGGTCGGATTCAGATACGCATTCTTGGTGTTCTGGCAAGCAATACTGTTCCAAACTGGATATTCTGCATTGTGTAAGATCCTCATGACACCAGAATAAAGATCCGAACATGTGCTTCTAGCGTGCAAACAGGCCGGAGATTTCAGATAGGAGCATTTGCACGGCAACGGTGAGGAGGATCATTCCCATCAAGCGTTCGATGGCGATCAGTCCCCTCCGTCGGAGAACTCGTCGCAGGAATGTGCTTGCAAGGAGGATCAATGTGGATACAGCCCACGCTCCAAGTATTGCGACAACCCACTCCCAGAGAGCGCGGTTCCGCGTGGCGAACAGCATAACGGTGGCTATTGCCGATGGTCCTGCGATTAGGGGTATGGCGATGGGAACGATGAATGGCTCGCCCTCGGGGGTAGGGCCGAACATGCCTCCGGGAACAGGGAAGATCATGCGCAGGGAGATAAGGAAGAGCACCAGACCTCCCGCGATTCCCAATGCAGGTCGGGAGATCTGAAGAAAGCCCAGGATATAGGGTCCAGCGAACAGGAACGCGATGAGAAACCCCAGAGCGATGGTCGACTCGCGCAGCAAGATTCGCCGCCTCCTCTCAGGGGTTACGTCCTCAAGTAGAACAAGGAACAGAGGAATATTCCCCAGCGGATCCATTACGAGAAATAGAGTTAACATCGCTGACAATAGGCTCATCCGATCATCCTTGGCAGAAGAGGGCCGTCAGTAATGGCCCTCTTCCCGGCACTATTTGCTCTATCCTTGTTACAGCGTGGGCGCACCGCAACCGCTGGTATTTATGTCAAGTGATCCGTATGCGGTTCCCTTTGTTCCGGTGTCGTCAGTTACGGTGAGCGTGACGACGTACCTCCCACTTTGTTGGTACACATGTGTGACTTGTTCACCCGACCCTGTTTGTCCATCCCCAAACTCCCACCTATAGGAGACGATGACCCCGTCAGCGGCTCGCGAGGCGGAACCGTCGAGCAGGACAGCGACCCCTGTCTGTCCACCTGAACATGAAGGTAGCCCAGTGATTACCGCCAGCGGGATATCCGGTCCGCCACAACCACCACTGCCGCACGATGATCCGGTGTCTTCATGCACATCGACTGCATGGCGGACGACTGTGGTTGCGCCGTCATTGTCTGTTACAGTGAGGATCACGATGTAGTACCCAATATCATCGTAGCTGTGCGTTGTTTCCACGCCTGTCGCGGTGGTTCCATCGCCGAAGTCCCAGTTGTAGGAGACGATCGTGCCATTGGCATCGTAGGATCCTGCAGCGGTGAATGAAACCTCATCGCCTGTGACTGGGGCGTCGTCATCCATCGAGAAGCTCGCCACCGGGGCGGGGTTGGTCACGGTGATCGCGATCTTCTCGTAGTTCATCTTTCCCTTGTCATCGGTAACGGTCAGCTTGACCAAGTATGTGCCCGGGTGGACGTAGTTGTGAGTGACGGCCATCCCTGTTGCTGGCGCTGGGTCTTGTGGATCGCCGAAGTCCCAATAGTAGCTCGCTATCGTTCCGTCGTCGTGCGAGTAGTGCGCGCTCATCTGCACCTGCAGAGGGGCTGGCCCCTGCTGTGGAGCGGCGTCGATCACAGCCTCGGGAACCTTGTTCACCATTGGGCTTATCACGTCATCCAGCGCGCAGCCGGTAAGGATGATCGGTAGGGCAATTACGATGAGCAACGCCAAGCGCTTCATTTGTGACCTCCGGGATTCCACTCATTGATGTTTTCCAGATCCGCATTGCACGGCGGGCCCCCCATGACGTGGACTGCGTGCACATATGTTGTCGTTCCGCCGTCGTTATCTGTAACAGTGAGTGCAATGTTATAGGTCCCCGCCCACAAGAAGCGGTGCTGCACGACCTTCCCTTCGTCCTTCCAACCATCGCCAAAGTTCCAGCTATAGGAGACAATTTCCTCGTCATCGGTCGAGTCCGAAGCGTCAAAGGTGATCCACTCGCTTGCCCCCACGATATAGTCGTCATCGAGTTCGCTCTTGGGTGAGTAGGAGAACGTCGCGATAGGAGGGATGTTCAAAGCCTGCACCGTCAGAGAACTCGAATCCGACACTCCATGGTTGTTGATTACTGTCAGCGATACGCGATATGTGCCATCTGTCTTGTAGTCATGTGCTACCTGCGGTCCGTTTCCTGATGAACCATCGCCGAAGTCCCAGAGATAGGACTTGATCTGACCGTCTGGGTCATAGGAAAGCGTTGCGTCGAAACTAGCAGTGAACGGTATCACTTCCTGCAACTGTGAGGCTGTGAAGATCGCCTTCGGCTCGTTTTGTGTAGTCCCAAGGCAGCCCGTTATTGCCAGCGCGACGAGGGCCAGCATTCCCAGCAGAAGGTAGAGCCTCGTTCGTTTCATTCTATCACTCCTTTTCTCCTCTTACAGGGAGAGATTGATATCAACCGCGATGTTGAATCGAACTGTGATTCCGCTGAAGTCCGCCACCTCTGCGGTGCCATCTCCGTCAAAGTCAAAGCCGTTCCCCTCTCCGTCCGCCAGGTGCTGCACTGTAAGTGATCGGTATAGAACAGCCGTCCCCACATTAAGCCAGTCGGTTATTGGGAATGAGAGTGATATTCCTCCCTCGATGCCGAGGCTGGATCCGTTGTAGTGCCCCTCTCCCGCGGGCAACTGGATGTTTATGGGGTTGTAGGCGCTTGGCATCTCAAATGTAATTGCTGTGTTGAAGCCGGAGTAGTAGTAGCCCACGCCAAGATCAACAGCTAGTTTCAGACCTAGATCCAAGAACGTGAACTTTCCTCCGATGAGCAAGCCAATACTCTGGCATTGGAGGTCAAGCGCCACATTTGACACCTCACTAGTAGATACTGTGTCATACGCGCCAGAAGTAGTGGACGTGCTCTTGAAGTAGGTGAGTTCACCACCGAGCGCAAGGCGATCCGTGATCCAGTAGAACTCACCCGCACTGTAGGCAAGGCCCGTTCCCAAGCTTGGCAGGATTGGCACGTCACCATCGAATCTTGGATCCGTATTGAGATCCCCTATGATTATGTTCACCACATCGATTCCCTCGTTGATGCTTCCCAGAGCGGCGGCCGAGGGTCCCGCACCAGCAAAGAACTCCAGCGGCCCAGCGATCGCCATCATTCCCCAGAGGAGGGTAATTACCGTCACAGTCACTAGCCCCTTCATCATGTCCCCCTTTTCCAGTGTTTGTGGGTCAGGGGAGGATTCCAGTTGATAACGAGAACACTCCTCTCACCACCCGTATGACCAGAGTAAGGGCTTGCTTCCGTGTGGCGTAGGTCATCCCTCCGCCAGGTGCTGGATCTAGTTCAGGGGAGCGTTGGACCTATGTCTCGTTCATCGATGACCACAGTGCGGTGATGGCCTGCTCGATGTCTGCTGCGGTGCGATTCAGCTAGATGCCTTCAGCTGTGTGATGCTGTACGCATCAAGTTTGAGCGCGTGCCGAGCGCTCACGGCCACTCGGGCCGCTGCTCAACGCCGTGGCTAATGGCTGTCGGGTCGCGCGTGACGCATCAGGTTTCATCCGCCCCCGTGTGGCAGCTTGAAGGAGTGCAATGCCGTGACTCACCACGACTGATGGTGGAGCACGCCGGAGCTTCCCGGCATCTCCCGGCGTCCGCTCATTATGGTAGGAAGTTGAGGCGATACGCGTGCTCACCGAGACCTCTCTAGTGGCTGAGCGTGTTCCCGTTCGCGCACTAGCGGCGGCTAACGCGTTCTGTAAAGAGATAATTGGGGATTGTGTCTGCTTCAAGGCTTGCGGATGGAATGGTGACGCTCCTCTGACTTGACAATACCTCTCGGGCGAGTATCATACAGAGTACTTTGCCATGCAAAGGACGTAACAGGAGAGAATGTTATGGAGAGCCTTAGTCTGCGTTGGCTTGAAAGGAAGTCGTGGCGAGCGAATCAGCAGGATGGCCTGTTTGACCTGTTCTTCGCAAT
>JAGGXO010000188.1 GCA_021163015.1 Candidatus Bipolaricaulota bacterium | reverse complement strand
TGATAATTTGGTGTTCTCTTGTCATTGAATCTTCGGGAGAAGGATAGCCTTCCCGTTGTGATGCAGCAAGCTATGGATCATGCTTCTTGTTCTCGATGAGGTCAATGCCTCCAGATTCGCTAGTAAAAAACCCCGCAGCAGAGCTGCGAGGCATTGAAAAGCAAAGCCCTAAAGATCTAATCGAAGTTGATCCACATGCTGAAGCTTGATGTATCGCCTAATCACTTCCGCCGTCACCTCATCACCAACCGATCGCACAAAATATCCATCACCCCACAACTCCCCTCCCCATAGTTGCTCCCGTAACCATGGATAGCGACGAAATACCTCGCGCGCCGATATACTCTTCAGTATCTGTACAACCCGACTCGGACTGTACTTCGGTGGCGCCAACAAGAATAAGTGCACATGATCAGGCATCACCTCAAGCGTATCAATCTCCATCTCATATCGCTCTGCAATACCTTCAAAGATCTCCTTCAACCCTTCAGCAACTCTTCCTTTCAAGATCAGCTTCCGGTACTTCGGAATCCATACAAAGTGATACTTCAGGTCGTATACTGCGTGCCTAGTCCGCCTAACTGTACTCATTTACTCCATACTAACAGCATGATCCGCCTTCGGCGAATCTCCGCTTTCCTCCCCCCAGCTGAGCTGGGGGGTATCCACCGGAGAGCTTTTATGAAACGCCGCTGTCTGAGAGGCCCAGCATTGCCAGCACTCGAATCGCAACCTTATCGCTCGTACAGAACAGAAAACTGTCAGACTCATCTGCGTAGAGGATGGCAATGGCTTCCACCTCTCCGTCGTGGAGAGCCATATTGAGTTCCTCGTCGAACACGGCATGAACTCGCTCAATGTCAGACACAGACGCCGAGAGCTCGGGAATGGCTCCTTGCTCGATTAGCGCAGTAATGTTGATCGGCGCGGGGACAAGTCCCGCCTCTTTGCTGAAAAACAGAGATTCGTCGTGCGCGATTATCGATGTCACGGCCACATCAACTTCTCGGAGCAAGGCGTTCCATACATCAATCTCATGCGCCGTGATGATCACGCTGGCATCAAGCAACACTTGTTTCGATCTGATACGCATCGGTACCTTCAAACTCAAACCCGTACTCAAGCAAGGTGGCGGACAGATCGATCAGACTAGTCCCCAGCAGTTGCGCGAGCCGAGCGCGCGAGAGCTTCTCCCGTTGGTAAGCGAGGAAGGCCAGCCTGACGTATCTCTCAGGAAACGGAGCTGGCTGTCGCCAGTTAGCGGGCATTGTGCTTCGGTCTGTCGAGCGAAAGCTCGGATCGTTCAAGATGGTCGTTACTCGATCGGCAGTGAGTCTACGACAGTTTACTAGCCGCCAAAGCAGTGCCTCGGTAGACACGTCGAAGTCCCGGGCAAGCTCTACAAGGTCTCCATAGGAAATCTTTCCATGCTTGACGCGAGCATCGATCTCGACCTCCAGCACATCAGCCGGGAGGAGCAAGTTTGCGGCGAACTCATTGGCCAGACGCTCCACCTTTTCGGCTAGAGCTTGATTGTCGCCCACAGATTCCTTCGAGATAGTTGTCCGTGTTACCAGGTGAAATAGCTCATGCGCAAAGCTGAAATTGCGTCGCCAAGGTGCTTGCTCTCGATGCATCAGGATCCCATATCCAAAATCTCCCACCGCTGATGCAGCAGATCCGGCTTCCCCAAGATCCGCATACCAGATCTTCACTGAGTAGTTTCCCTCAAGTATTGCAGTCAACGCTGCAGCCGGCCGCCCACCGAGGTCCAGTGCCCTAGCAACGTCCCTTGCTGCTACCATGGCATCACCATATGAGGCCGTCTCTGGGTTCAGTTCAACGATCGGAAGGTCGCGTTTGGGTGTGATCCCAAGAAGGGACTCAAGCCCATGGTATTGCTTGCAGTGCTTGAGGAATGGAGCCTCTATCGCGGCGGCGGCGTCCTCTGGATAGTCTCTCCAGAGCACGCGCGCTGGAGCAGGCTCATCTCCTGCTATCAGATACCGAGCCTCCGTATGAAGAGCATCCGCAATCTTGACCAACTCCCACGCCTTGACATCTCTCCCGCCGCGTTCGATCTCGGATACAATCTGGTGAGCGGAGAAGCCAACCTGCTCCGCGAAGGCTCGTTGTGTGATTCCCAGCTTCTTACGCAGTGACCGAATGCGTGATCCAATGATCTTCTGCAGTTCCTCCATGTTACACCCCCAGCTCAGCTTGGCTTTCGTGCACTTCCGAATTGCCAAGCGGGTAGTCTCGCTGCTGCATGCTCAACACACTCTTGTGACGCGGCGGTAATAGCCTCCGCCAGGAATCCACTACTGCCACTATCAGTACTCTCGCCTCGCCCCTTCCCGTGTGTTCACTTGACGGAGAGAGGCTCTTGTATCTGGATTCACGATTAGCTTGAATTTTCCGCTCATTAACCTACACTATAGCGAATACCGTGCCCATATTCAAGATTTTCTGTTACGGGGGATCATGACAGCGCGGTGTATCTAAACGTGAGAGGAGGGAGATATGGCGAGAAAGGGTTCAACACGCAAGATCCACAGAAGCGCGAAGACCGGCAGGTTCGTAACCAAGAAGCATGCGAAGAGACATCCAAGCACGACAGTCACCGA
>JAGGXO010000132.1 GCA_021163015.1 Candidatus Bipolaricaulota bacterium | reverse complement strand
TGCACTTTCCCTGGGGTCGCCCCCGCTGAGATTTCCTCAGTGATCTGCCCTATGGAGTCCGGACTTTCCTCAGAGGAAAATCCTAGTGGATCATCCTCCGCGACCCCTTGGCCTTCTCTTCCTCGTCACAGTACGCGCATAGCCACAATGACGACAGTAGTATACAACATCTTCCCCCCCGTATGATCTGAAGCTTGGGCGAATCCGTCGATGCAGGATGTGGCCGCAACGCGGGCAAATGCGCCTGCTAATTGCGAATGCGGCAAGGCCCACGCCAACAATAATCAAGATAACCACCAAAGCTCGGTTTGTACCCGCTTTTGTCTTCGCTTCTTCTGCAGTAGACGCGTGAATCTTAGTATCCAACACCGCAAATAGCGCGACCATCGCCTCTTCGACGCGGCGGTGCACCACGAGATCGCTCACCCCCGCCTCCAGTTGCGCAGCAAGACCCGGGTGAGTACGTGCGATCTGCTCTCCTCCCAGCACTCTCACCTTCCAGTCCCTCCCCTCCTTGAGGAATACTGCCAAGATCGTGTTTCCCTGGCCGAGGCCCCAACCATCAAGAATGGCGTACGCGCACTGATCGATACTGTCGTAGGGATTGTCCCAGGAGGCCAGTATGCTGACATCGATCCCGTAGCGTGCTTTCGCATCAGAGATGAGGGCGTTTACTCGCTCACGCCCGTGGCGATCGAGGACATTTCCGTAGTCATTGAGTGCCCCGATCGGGAGAGGAAGAGAAAAAGCAATCGCTGAAAAGAAGATTATGGCGAGTGAGATCCAGAGAGATAAGCTCTTCACCGAGCATAAAGGATACGTGAGCAGTTTTCGCACGTTACAATCTCCATGCCGTCGCGTGCACGCTCGACTGTGGTTCCGCTCACCGTGAGCTTGCATCCGCCGCAAGTTCCATTCTCTATCGGGACTACAGGATCCTCGAACTTCGCATGTAGATGGTCGTACTGCTGCACCACATGCCGCGGGAGGGCCTCAACAAGTTGTTCACGCTTTGCTTCCCACTCGGCGAGTTCTTGCTGCAATTGCGCAACATGGTCGTCGATCTTGCCAATCTCGGAGTCAAGTTCTGCCTCGCGTACTGCCAGCTTCTCCACTTCTTGCGCGTGCTGAACCGTCGTCTCCTCGATCTCGTCCATCAATTGCAGCGCCTCATCCTCCATCTCCCCAATCCGAGTTCGCTGATTCCCTATCTTCGCGCGCAGAGCCTCCATTTCTTTGAAGCTGATGATTCCGGTATCTAGCTGATCTTGATAGTCGCGAATCTGATCGTCGAGCTTGTCTACCTCAAGGTTCATCATGAGGCTATTGCGTTTAAGGCTTTCCAGATGCTCTTGCAGCTTGTCCACAGCGGATCTTTCCTGTTGGGCCCTGCGTCGCAGTTGTTCCTTCTGCGCCTCCAGGCCTTTTACACGCGAAGCGAGATCACCTCGCTTGTGATCTATCTCTTGCAGCTCGATCAGCTGCGCGATGGCATCGTTCACAGCTCCTCCTTGTTCAAGACCATCTCCTCATTCGACTATAAGAGCATGTTCGGCACAACGCAAGTCAGGATCGCTGTATGGGCATCTCGTAAACACGCCACGTCTTGTAGCGATGCCCACCCATGAACGACGACGCGCGCAGGATAAGATCGTTGTCCTCAAGGAGCATCGACGGCTCGCATGTCTCGTAGCCATGCTTCAGGGCGTAGTCCAGTACCTCGTGGTAGAGCACTGCATCAACGCCCAACTTGCGGAACTGCGGCCGGATACCGAAGAACATCAGACGAATACGCGGGATATGGCGACGCGTTCGCAAGAGACGCGCAACACGCACAGCGTCGGTATCGCGCCACCGGCTCCAACGCGGGCGAAAGGGCACGTTGGGATCTGGAAGCGCCCCGAGAACGGCCGCAAGCTCGCCATCCACGTAAGCGAAGCGAAGCAAGCCTGGATCAGCAACCATCTTCAGGCTGTCGGCCATGGCAGCGGCCTCGGAGTCAATCAGCGGGAGAAATCCCCAGTTGTTCGCCCAGGCTTCATTGTAGATCTTAACTATATTGTCGACTTCGGCACGGGTCTTGGAAAGATCGATCACTCGCGTCTCTATCCGCCGTCTCGCACGCACGCCTTCTACAATCCGTTGCAGCCTCTCGTCTGGATCATCCGTAATGTCTATTATGTAGGCGTAGTAATCCTTCGCCTTGGTCAAGCCATACCGCTCAAGGAACTCCCCATAGTATGGCGGGTTGTGCGTTAGTTCGACGGTTGGCGGTGTGTCAAATCCATCTATGAGCACAGCCTGTTGTGACTCATGCGTTGCCGTCGAATATCCTCCCGGACCGCGCATAATCTCCATCCCTTTCTCTCTCAGCCACTCACGAGCGCTGTCAAGAAGCAAGCGGGCAACATCATACTCTTGAACCGTTTCAAAGAATCCGAAGAAGCCTATTCTCGCGTTGTAGTGCTCGTTAAAGCGATGATTGACCGCCGCCGACACTCTGCCCAACAATCCCTTTCCGTTTCGCACAAGGAAATGGGTCACGTCAGCGTTTTCATGATATGGGTGTGTGGGTGTGAGAAGCCCCGTAATCCGCAAGATACGGCTCCCTAACAAGTCCGCGCGCAACGGGGGAGTCCAATTCGAGTCCCCACGATGGATCTGCCAAGGGACATTCACGAACTGACGCAAACGGCGGTCCCCCAGCGACAGCTGCTCAACCGACAGGCGAGCAGTTGGTATTTCTCGGTTTTCCATGCTCACATTATGCACAACGGGTACTCGGAATGAAACAGGAGCTACCCCCTATGTTGATCTTCCGAGCCATTTGCGTTATCTCATAGGTACGATGAACGACGAACACGAGCAGATTAAGCTGTGGCGGATTGTCCAAGAAGAGAGCGGTGTGTCCAGGCGCAAAGCCCAGGATCTCATCGCAAGTGGTGAGGTGAACGTGAACGGGGTGACTGTGCGTGACCCATTCTCCCCCGTGGCCCGCACGAGCGTCTCCTCGCTGCGCCTGCGCGGACATCCCCTTTCACTGGAAGCTCCTCAGAGGCGGATCTATCGCTACAACAAGGAGGCGGGCGTCCTGTGCAGTCACGATGACCCACACTCTGGTAACACCCTTGGTCGCATCCTGCGCGGAGAAGGATTCATTGGCTACAACTGGGCAGGGCGGCTTGATCAAGATGCAGAGGGGCTCGTCTTGATTACAAACGACGGACGAATCGTGCAGCGCCTGACACATCCCAGCTTCCGCGTGCGTAAGGTGTATCACGTCTGGCTCAGCCGCTTTCCGAAGGCTCAGGAGATGCGCAACATCTACGCCGAAATGCGCCGTGGCATAAGAGATGACCACCAATTGCTACGCATCATAAATGCCCAGACCACTGGGCGCCCACCGCACGCGGTGATCACAATCGCAGAAGGGCGAAAGCACGAGATCAAACGCCTCTTCTCCCACTTCGGGCTACAGGTGGTTCGACTACGGCGTGTATCCCTTGGGCCGATCTCGCTTGGAAACCTGAAGCCTGGAGCCATTGTTCGCCTCGACAAACCCGATATCGCCAAGCTCAACGAGTTCGTCAGTCGTCTTGCACCCACTCGCAGTGGTGAGGAGCGAAGCGCTACTCTATAATATCCGATATGCGCCTGGCACTTGCACAGATCGATCCAACCGTTGGTGCGATCGACGAGAACCTAAGCCTTATCCTGTCTCACATAGAGCGGGCAAGAAGATCGCAATGCAAACTTGTGGTTTTCCCCGAGCTTGCTGTGTGTGGCTATTCTCCGCTCGACCTGCTCTGGCGGCACGGGTTCATTGACAAGATTCAGAAGGCACAGGAGAAGATACGCCAGGCGTCAACCGGAATCGGGGTGATCGTGGGAGGCATTACCGCTCAGCATCACAACGATGGAGGCAACCTCTCAGACCCGTCATCGGTCTCCGATGGCGCTGGGACCGACTTATTCAATTGCGCCCTATTCTTCTCCGATGGTGCGCTGGTAGCGAGTATCCCCAAGCTGAACCTTCCAACGTTCGATGTGTACAGCGAGCGGCGCTACTTCACACCTGGACCTGGTGCGCAGGTGGTTGAATTCCGCGGCAAGTCGATCGGAATCAATGTGTGCGAGGACCTGTGGATCGATGATGGACCCACGGACGCCCAGGCAAGCCTGGGAGCCGACTGGATCATTAACATATCAGCATCTCCGTTCTTCGTCGGCAAGGGAGAGGTCAGGAGACATCTGGCTTCTCGTCGAGCACAGGAGAATGGGATTACTCTCTTCTACGTAAACATCGTCGGTGGGCAAGACGATGTAATCTTCGATGGTGGCAGCTTTGTCACCGATCCAGAAGGAGGCCTTCTCTACCAGGCACCGGCCTTCATCGAAGGACTATTCGTTGTCGACACAGACAGGACAGCTCCTATCTTGCCTCCAAGAGAAGATACAATAGCGACGGCACGCAGGGCGATCGTCCTCGGCATCAGTGACTACCTGCGAAAGAACGGCTTCTCGCGGGTGATTATCGGAATCTCCGGCGGTATTGACTCTGCACTTGTCGCCGCCCTAGCAGTGGAAGCTCTGGGAAATGGCGCGGTCAGTGGCGTGTTCCTGCCAAGCGATATCAGCTCGCAGGAGAGCCACGAAGACGCCCATGCCCTGGCAAGAAACCTTGGGATCGACCTGATCGATGTGCCAATCTCGGAAGTGGTAGCGGCCTCTCACTCTGCCATTCGAGAGAAGATTACCGGACTCGCCGCCGAGAACCTACAGGCGCGCGTGCGGGGAACACTGCTCATGGCACTGTCCAATCAACGGAACGCCTTGATTCTCACTACCGGGAACAAGTCAGAAATTGCAGTTGGGTACAACACGCTGTACGGCGATACCGTTGGTGCGCTCGCGCCTATCGCCGATTTGTACAAGACCCAGGTTTGGGAGATGGCAAGAGGTATGGATAGACTAATCCCGCAACGCATCATCGACAAGCCGCCGACCGCTGAGCTACGGGTCGACCAGAAGGATGAGGATGATCTACCTCCGTATGACGTGCTCGATGCCATCCTAAAAGAGCTGATAGAGAAGAACGCATCGCGCGATGAACTGATCGCACACGGATTCTCTGAAACAACAGTTGACGACATCCTTTCTCGCTACTACAGGAATGAGTACAAGCGGCGCCAACTCCCCCCAGCAATCAAGGTGTCACCAAAAGCATTCGGAATTGGCAGGAGGATGCCGATAACCCATCGCTATCGGGAATAGAAAGCGCGGGGACACGAAATTACTGTGCCACGAAGGCGAAAGCACCTTTCTTGCCCCAGCCCTTAGGATCTGTTGCGTGCCAGTTACAGAGCTTAGCAATAGGCCATTGTCATTCTTCGTGGCCTTCGTGCTCTTCGTGGTAGGCATCTTTGGGCATGATTCGCAGCAGATCGAAACTGTGGATCACAACCCATCGATACAACAACTACTGCATGACGGGTGAAAAGACGGCCCCGGTAGAGCCGAGGCCGTGATTGTGCCGTTATTGGACCTTGATCTCAATCGGCTGCTCCTTCTCCTT
>JAGGXO010000090.1 GCA_021163015.1 Candidatus Bipolaricaulota bacterium | reverse complement strand
TGCTTTGGATCACGCCAGGAGGATTGGGAACGGGAGAGGCTGCGCTCATCGGTATCTTCGCCCTCGTTGGCATCGCTAAAGATGGAGCGGTCGCGTTTTCTCTCTCCTACAAGTCCTTCGAGCTACTCGTCGTCGCCGTCGGCTTGTTCTACCTCTTCCACAAGGGAATCGGTCGCATGTGGCACCGCGTGAGAAGCAATCCACGGCACTTACAGTAATCTGCTTGGCTTGACGGCGACTAGACATGTGTGTATTATTTAGCACCTTAACAATCAACGGATTGACAATAAAGGGGCTAAGATATGACCTGGATTACTGATAAGCCTGATGCGATACCGCTTACGCAGCTATTCGCCAATGCATGTCGCCTTGCTACATGGCAGCTGCGCGCACACATTGAGAAGATAGGCATTCACTCGGGACAGGGGCGTGTCCTGGCCCATCTGCATGAACATGACAATGTACCGCAATGGAAGATTGCCCGTGCTATGAACAGTAGTCCGGCAGCAATAACGAACATCCTGCAGCGAATGGAGCGCGATGGATGGATTGTGCGCACGCGTGATACATCCGATCAGCGAATAGTGCGCATCCAATTGAGCGAGAAAGCAAGGAAGTTCGAAGAGGAGATCAAGAAGACGTTCATGGAGATTGATAAGGAGATCTGCTCAATCTACACGCAGGAAGAGCGAGCCGAGTTGCGGCGTCTTCTCCTCAAGCTGAGCGAGCGGTTCAGCAAGAATGATGAGTCGTCCACAGGCAGTTCAATCGATGGTTGAAGCAAGAAGAGCTAAGAGATACAGAGTAAGCTTCAATTGGAAAGGCATAAGGAGGAAGCATGAAGCGAATAATAAGCTTGATCATGATTCTGGGACTAGTGGTGATAGGAGTTGCAACGTATGCTCAATCGAACCTGGATGCGTTTCCTGTCGGAACCACACAGATGGTGTACCAGATAACAACCGAGAAGATGGACACGCCACAGTCGCTCGGGTTCACCATCGTCTCCCGTGGCAATGACGATTACACGGTCTCCATGAACATAGAGGCCACTGGCACAGCCGATCAACTTCGAGGGTTCGGGTTTCTGTTCACCGGTGCGCAGATGTCTTACGCAGGTGGGGAGAACGTTAGCTACTCTCCTCTGCAAGCACTCATGGAGCAGCGTTCTCATCTGCAGGCCGGAAACGACTACATCCTTCCCGGAGGTGGTTCGTTCGAAGACATCACAAGCCTCGAGATTGCGGGCGTGCAGTGTCTGCAAGGGCAATTCATCGACCCATCGAATGCGGATACGAGGACAACAATGGCGTTCAGTATCTCCGATCCGGTGTACATGTTCCCGCTCGTACACGTCGAGGAACTGCGCGACGGGCAATGGGTTACCACGCTGAGGATGGAGCTAATAACGTACTCGTTCACTCCTCCGGAGGGATAGGCATGCCTCTACTTAACCTGAATGGCGTGACAAAGGACTACCAACTGGGAAAGACTGTTGTGCGTGCATTGCGAGGGCTCGACCTTCACATAGACAAGGGCGAGATAGTTGCGATCATGGGGCCTTCCGGATCCGGGAAGTCAACACTGATGCACATTCTTGGCTGCGTGGATACACCAACGGCGGGAGAAGCGTCGATCGAGGGAACGCAGATCGCGTCCTTGAATGAGCGGCAGCTCGTGGCGCTGCGCGGCCGCAAGATCGGGTTTGTCTTTCAGACGTTCAATCTTATGCAGACGCTGAGCGCTCAGCAGAACGTGGAGCTACCGATGATATTCCAGGGTATCAAGAAGAAGGAACGCGCAAGACGCGCAAAGGAGCTACTAGCGAAGGTCGGCTTGGCAGATCGTGTTGACCATCGCCCGAACGAGCTATCTGGCGGAGAACGCCAGCGAGTAGCTGTTGCGCGCGCGCTGGCAAATGACCCGGAGATCCTGCTCGCCGATGAGCCAACCGGGAATCTCGACTCCGAGAGCGGAGGAACGATCCTTGAACTGCTGAAGAAACTGCGCGAAGAGGACGGGAAGACTGTGATCATCGTCACACACGACCCGGATGCCACTGCAATCGCGGACAGGACCATCCGCCTGCGCGACGGACGTGTGGTGGAGGAGGTGCTCGATGCTTAAGGATTTTCTCATGCTCGCTGCGCGAAGCATTACGCATCGCAAGATGCGCAGTTGGCTGACGGTAATCGGCGTATTCATCGGGATCACTGCGGTGGTTGCCCTCATTTCGATCGGTCTTGGCCTTGATCAGACGATAAAGCAGCAGGTGGCTGGTATCTTCGGCGTGGACACATTCGTCCTTGTGCCAAAGGGGTCGTTCGGTCCTCAAAACCACGCAGGAGCCAACACAGAGGAGTATGCCCTGGATCTACAATATCTGAAGTCGATACCCGGAGTGAAGGTTGCAGCAGCCGTGAGACAGCGGACAGGGTTTGTCCAGGGTCCGACAAAGGGTGATGGACCTTCGACACAAGGATTTCTTCCCGTGATGGGCCTATCGCCAGAACTGATGAATGAGTTTGAGTCGTTTACAGGCAAGATCGAAGTCCAACCCGGCGGGCGACTATTCACCGAGGCCGATGAGGACGTTGCGATACTGGGAGCCGACACGTCAGAGCGGCTTGGGGCGAAGGTTGGCGATACGATCCTCGTTGCAGGAGACGACAAGAAGGAACTGAATCTTACAGTTGTGGGGATCATGCAGCCAGATGACGAAGGGAAATCGAGCGACACGAATCGAGGCTTCTCCGCCGGAATGAATCCGGGGCAGGGAAAGGACACAATCTACGTCCCTTACGACACGATGAATCTGCTGTGGGGAGCGGGGAACGATGTGCTTGTGACTCTCGTTCGCACGCAACCCGGGGATGATGTGGACGAGGTAGCAGACCGTGCGGAGAAAGCGCTGAGAGCACGCGGCTCCGAGGTATCGTCGATCACGTACAGCGATATCTCCGACGCCATCGGCACAATGACCTCTACTGTGAGCGCATTCCTTGCCGGGATTGCTGGGATCGCACTTCTCGTTGGAGGCGTCGGTGTGATGAACACGATGTTCACCTCCGTGCTTGAGAGGACAAAGGAGATCGGCGTCATGAAGGCGGTCGGTGCCAGAAATTCACACATCCTGACTATCTTTCTCATTGAGTCCGGGTTGATGGGCCTCGTTGGAGGGATGGTGGGGACATTGCTGGGCCTCGGGCTAAGCCTTGTGGCCTCGAAGTTCATCGGCCGGTTCTTCGGCGTACACATGGCTATCGTAGCCAGCCCAGCCTTGATCCTAATCACTCTCGCAGGTTCGTTCTCACTTGGAGCGTTCGCAGGTCTATGGCCGGCGTGGCGGGCATCCAAGCTTCCAGTGGTCGATGCGTTGCGTTACGAATAGATCTGGAAACGCTCTCTGCCGGTGAGGCTCACGCCTAGCAGGCCGATCAGCCCTCCAAGAACGATCCCAATCAGAGATCCCACAAGGCCGACCATCAGGACCCTCCCCGGAAGGAGGAGTCCGCAGGCGGCACGAAGTGTCGCCTGCGGATGGCTAAGAGCAAGGAAGTGCAAGAGGTAGACGACAACAACGAGAAAGATAGCTGCGATGATCCCGCACAGCACTCCTAGGGCGATCACCGGGGGTTGAAGCACGCGCTCCGGAGTTCCCGCTAATCGCAAGAGGCGGATCTCCGAAGAGAATCCATCAAGAAGCAATGAAAATGCGTGGCGAGCAAGGATTAAGCTGCCAGCAACGCTCAGGATAAGCGCCGCAAGCAGTCCAAGGCGCAGTGCGCTCGACAACGATATATTCGCCTTCTGTGCTTGGGTCACGGAATCGATGCTCATTATCCCTGGCATGCCGTCAATCACTGCCTGCAGCGACGACGCCGCGGAGCTATTCACTGCCTGGATGATGAATAAGCCTCCCGCCTGGTCGAAGCCCAGCTCCTGTGTGAAGCGGTAGTTGATCGTCCTCGTCTCTGGCATATCACGAATCTTCAGGTATAGAGATTGCACATCATCTGAGGATAGCTGTGGCGAGAGATAGACGATCATCTCCCCCGGCGCGAGTGCCGGTGCATTCTCCTGTGCTACCGGCTCCCCAACGAGGAAGAATGCGGCAAAGATAAGAAGTGCCGCAAGCATAAGGCCAATAACGCCGAGGAAGAGCGCCCCAATGCGACCGCTTATTGCTCCCAACAGATTCCCAAAGAGGTAGAAGAATCTATTCATGATTTCTCCTCCACTCGCCCATCTATCAATTCCACAATTCGTATCGACGGACCACTCCTCGGTAGCGAATCCCTTGCGGTAGCCACTATTGTGAACCCACGTTTATTAAGCTGTTCAAGGAGCGAGTAGACACTCTCCTGATCCTCCGAAGAGAGATCAATCATCGGACCATCGAGGAGGAGAAGAAGCGGCTCGTCACAGATAGAGAGGGCAATCCCCAGTCTCACTCGATCTATTGGATCAAGCTCTGTTGCCATCTGCGCTAGTTTCGACGTCAAGCCAACCTGGTCGAGGGCGGCCAGGGCTTTCTCTTCCGCCTGCTCGCGAAAGTCTCCGAGGCAGCGCAACTTGAACGTTACATTCTCCATCACCGACTTTCCAAGCGGGATGAAGCCCTGTGGCAGGAGACCGATCTGTCGCCGCAGATCGAACGCCTTCCTCCTGCTCAAGCGGGCAATGTTGCGGCCGTGGACGAGGATCTGCCCCTCTTGTGGCTCAATCTGCGTCCCGAGAAGGCCAAGGAGGACCGACTTTCCCGCTGCCGCGGGTCCCACAACAAACACGAGATCACCACGATTTACGCGCAGATGGACGTCTTCTAGGACCTTAATTCCATCATCGGTAACGAAGCTAAGCTCTGAAAGCTGTACTATGACGGACATCGAGCGATCACATACCTTTCTCTTTCGGCAAAATCCCGCTCAACGCGGATGTCTGTTAGCCCGGCATCCTCCATCTCTTCTCTGATCATCGTTCCCTGCCCATGGCCTATCTCAAACAGCGCCATCGCTCCCGAGTGCATGTGCTCCTTCAGACCAGCCACCAGCTTCGCAATCTCCTCCATCCCATCTCTGCCCCCATCGAGCGCACGGTGCGGTTCATGCTCTCGCACTTCATCTGGAAGGTTGTCCATCTCCTCCTCAGGTATATATGGCGGATTTGAAACGACTAAGTCAAATTTGCCGGGTACGTGCTCGAACCAGTTACTGCGCACAACATCAACTCTGTCGATAACCTCATTCAATTCAGCGTTCTCTTGCGCCAGCTCTACAGCTTCGGTCGACAGATCGACAGCCATTACCTTGACTCGCGGAAGGTACTTCGCGAGTGAGATGGCGATCACGCCAGAGCCGGTACCTAGATCAAGACAGGTAAGGGCGCGGTCACGCGGAACAAGCCCGAGAGCCTTCTCTAGTAGCTCTTCGGTCTCTGGCCGTGGGATAAACACATCGTCGCGCACGCGAAACCGCAGGCCGTAGAACTGCACTTCGCCGGTCAGGTATTGGCGGGGGACGCCAGAACGACGCTTCTTAATGATCTCACGAAATCGAGCGCGCTCATCTGGAGTGAGCGGAGTATCCGGAGAGAGGTAGAGGTGCAACCGATCGACATTCATCACATGAGCAAGGAGGATCTCCGCTTCCAGGCGCGGTTGAGGAATACCCGCTCCTTTGAAGTATCCTCGCGTCCACTTGAGGATCTCTCGCACGGTCCACTTAACAGTCAGCGCGCTCCCCCCCATCTATAACATCGAACATACGCTTTTGCAGTACACAATAGCAAAATCTTGCACCCAAGTCAAGCAGTGTATACAATCAAGGTCAAACGAAGTACATGGAAGATATGGCTCGCGCCACTCAATTACAAGCCAAGTAGCGAGCCAAGGGAGGTGGGACCACGTTGAGTTCGATCTTGTATTTCCTATTCATCATCGGTAGTGCTGCGGCAGCAGCCGCACATGGAATCATCGGTTCTGTCGGTGTAGTTCCCAGTCTTGCTATGAATCTGATTGTTGGCGGCCTGGTGGGTGCTTTTCTTTCCTGGATCACGTTGAGCCTGTGGAAACAGGTGCGTAAGGAGATCGCGCAGAACGGCGCAGCAACGCGTCTGTGCAACAGCTTCCTGGTTGGAGGCATTGGTGTTCTATTCGGCCTTCTGATCAGCTATGCACTGCTATTAATCCTCCCAGGTGCGCCCGGGGCGGGGATGGCGCGCGGGGTTACTCTTCTAATCAGCACTGGTCTTGGCCTGGCAATCGGATATGCTCTTGATTGCCCCTTGCTCCCCAAGGTGAGGCCAGTGGAGAAACTGCCCCGTGCCCGCAAGAAGAACGGAGATGTCTCCAGCAAGGTGATCGACACAAGCGTAATCATCGATGGCCGTATCGGCGACTTGGTGCGCACCGGGTTTATCGAAGGGGAGATCATCATCCCCGAGTTCGTGCTGGCGGAGCTACAGAATATCGCCGATTCGTCAAACAGCCTTCGTCGGCGGAAGGGTCGGCGAGGCCTCGAAATCCTGGGAGAGATGATGAACGACGAGCATGTGGAGATTCGCGTGCTTAATCGCGACTTCCCTTCCGTAAAAGAGGTGGACCACAAGCTCATTCGTCTAGCCAAAGAAGAACATGGGTCTCTTATTACCACTGACTATAACCTGAACCGCGTCGCTCAGGTCGAGGGTGTCAAGGTATTGAACATCAACGAGCTAGCGAATACCGTTAAGCCCAGGTTTATCCCCGGCGAATCGCTTGACATCGAAGTGATCGACCGAGGAGAGGAGATCGGCCAGGGCGTCGGCTACCTTGACGACGGCACGATGGTTGTGATAGAAAATGGAAGACGCCACATCGGTCGTACGATCAAGACGACGGTGAAGAGCACGCTGCAGACAGAAGCCGGGCGGATGTTGTTTGTCGAGCCATGTGGCGAATCCCCACGCTGGGAGCGATAAAGGAGAAACTGAATAATGAAACGTGTAATAGTCGTACTAATCCTTGGGGGGGCACTCTTCCTCCTCGGAGGGTGTTCGCTCTTGCAGCAGAAAGGGCCGACACTCGAGAACTGGGAGCCGACACTCTCTCCGGACAACACAACGATCGCCTATGCTTCGCCGGGAGAGAAGGGATTCGAACTCTTCACGCGCAATCTCGAAACGGGAGAAGTCAACCAGCTTACACAGAACGAGCTCGACGACTGGGCACCAAGCTGGTCCCCACAGGGAGACAAGATTGTCTTCTCTTCCAATCGCGATAAGAACGTCGATCTGTACATCATCGACCTTTCTACACTAGAGGTAACAAGACTGACCACACACGACGGGGAGGACATCAACCCGTATTGGGCGGCGAATAACGAGATCCTGTTCAACTCCAATCGGGCGGACAAGTGGCGAATGTACATGATCGACCCTGACGGAAACAACCTCACGCAGATTGGCGAGCCCGCGTCAACGGAGTAATGTGGCAAAGCGCGTCAGCGCCATCATCCTTGCCGCAGGACGGGGAACACGTATCGGGGCGGACAGGAACAAGGTCCTCTTGGAGATCGCCTCACGTCCGCTCCTCTCGTATGCGCTCTCAGCGTTCGCTGCATGCGAACAGATAGACGAAATCGTCCTCGTCGTCGCTCGCAGTGAAGAAGAGGCTGCTTCAACGCTACTTAGTGGCATCGATAAGGACGTCAAGGTCGTTCACGGCGGCACACGAAGACAAGACTCTTCCTACGCTGGCGTCCGCGAGGCACAAGGGGAGATCGTCCTCATCCATGATGGCGCCCGGCCGTTTGTGACAAGCGATCTGATCTCGCGGCTGATCGAGACAGCACGTGAGCACGGCGCGTGCGTCCCCGTCCTGCCAGTTGTAGATACGCTGCGACAAGGGAGAGTTGGCTCTCCGCTGGAGCCAGCACCGATGGATCGCTCTCATCTATTGCGCATGCAGACACCGCAAGGATTCTCCCGTAGGTTGATCTTGGATGCTCTGTCTGAGACAGATTTCGATGTAACCGATGACGCCGCCGCACTCCTCGCCCGCGGAATACCCGTGTGGAGTGTGCTTGGAGAAGAGACGAACATCAAAGTGACGACAAGAGAGGACCTAATCCTGGCCAAGATGATCGCTGCCAGCAGGTTGTGAATTAGTCGTCAGGTATCAGCTATCAGTGATCAGTTGTCATCTATCTGCTCTTGTTCGTTCTATCTGATCACGCGCGACCCTCTACGGATCTCTTGCGGTGCTTACTTGACACTCTCCGCGCTCCTTGCGTGATACGTGCTTCGCGCTCTTTCTTATCTTCTTGTCGTTCGTGCTTTTCGTTCGCAGCCCATAGGGCCGCGTGTCTAGCCGGTGTAAGTCCGGCGGCGGGAATTGACTGTATACCCGCATAGCATATCCGACGTCTCTTGGAGGTGACTTTAGGGGATGAAAGCTTGGAAGTAGATGTCCTTGCCGGTGC
>JAGGXO010000145.1 GCA_021163015.1 Candidatus Bipolaricaulota bacterium | reverse complement strand
TAATACGTGATACAGGAACCTCGCCCGATGTTGGCAGAGATGCGGCGAGCAAACTGGTACAGCTCGATCGCGTACAAGCGATTGTTGGTGCCCTCTCGAGCGGAGTAACAATCGCAGCGTCGAGCGTCACCATCCCTGCCGAAGTAGTCCTGATTTCGCCGGCCTCAACCTCGCCGGCTATCCCTGCTCTGGACGATAATGACTACGTTTTCCGTACGGTCGTCTCCGATGCAGTCCAAGGGGTTGTTATGGCTCGACTGGCAGTAATACTCAACTATAGCGAGGTTTCAGTGATCTACGTCAACAACGCCTATGGCAAAGGTCTGGCTGACGTATTCAAAGACACGTTTGAGAAACTCGGTGGAACCGTGCCTGCCTCCGTCGCGTACGAGGAGAACAAGGCCTCCTACCGTGGTGAGGTGCAGAAGGCTACGGCTGGGAACCCGGATGCCATATTCATGGTCAGCTATCCGGTCGATGGGAACAAGCAAATCGTGGAAGCAGTGGAAGCAGGTTACCAAGGCAAGTTCCTCTTCTCCGACGGAATGAAGGGAGAGGGTGTCGCTCCTGGACCGGCATGTGCTTCCCCAGACAAGCCAGGACCGATCGAAGGTTCCTACGGAACGGTAGCTTCTTCTGGATTCCGCAGTGACCAGCTTGATGTTGATTACGCCGCAGAGTTTGGAGCAAGCGCGATCCCGTACTACGCGCAAGCCTACGATGCAGTGATGGTAATCGCGTTGGCGATGGAGCGAGGGGAAGACACAAGCGGGCAATCAATACGCGACAATCTCCGGGCTGTGGCAAACGCTCCCGGTGAGAAGGTCTACTACGGCGAATGGGCCAAGGCCGTTGCATTGTTGAAGGCTGGCAAGGAGATCAACTACGAAGGTGTCTCCGGCGTGGTTGACTTCAAGGACACCGGCGACGTGGCAGGCGGGATTACGATCTGGAAGATCGATCAGTGCCAGGTTGTGCCGGTTCTGACCGTATCAGGCTAGGGTAGATATACAAGATCCATCTGCGCCTCCGTCTGGGGTGGTCGTCATGGCCACCCCCTTTTCACGCTTGGCTCCATACGTGTAGATCAGCCCCTGGAGAAAAAGGGAGCACACTTACGGAATGCCGTATGAGGCCTGCGTTACTGGGTACTCAGCGTTGCGCCGTTGGCTGTGTCGTAACGTTGCAGGCAAGCTGCAACGTTACGAAAAAGCATGTCTCGGTCGCAGCTTAAGCAAAGCGGTGGCGAACAGGCATGGGAATACTTCAGTTGGTTCTCGCAAGCGTTACTGACTCGTTCAGATAGACTCCAACTAGGATAACTCGTTGCAGTCGCTGTATCGCGGTTTTTGTGGGTGCACTAGCCTTACGTGTCGCATCACTTCAGCGTGAATAGGTGCTTCTTTGGAGGCAGAAGTCCTTGGGGCCGCCAAAGCAAGATCACCTCTAGCAATACCGCAATTAGTATAACACGCAGGCTGGCGGACTGAGTCGCGGAGAATGGGAGGTACTTAGTCAAGAAGTCTGTGCCTGCCCAGATGCCCCATACTGTGAAGCTTCCCAGTATCGCTCCCTTGTTGTTGCCACTTCCACCGAGAATCAGCATCACCCAGATGATGAACGTCCCGTAGAGCGGTTTGAAGGAGACGGGGGAGATGAAACGAGCGTAGTGCGCGTACATGCTCCCTCCGATTCCCATGATCATCGCTCCCAGAACCAATGCCTGCATCTTGTATGAGAAGGTGTTCTTCCCCAACATGGCAGTGGCGTCCTCGTCCTCGCGGATCGCCCTGATCACGCGCCCCCATGGAGAGCGTACAAGGCGCTCCATGATCAAGTACAGTATGAACAGAACGACCAAGACCAGCGCCAGGTAGAACCAGTCGTAGGACTTGGTGATAAGATCGTGCAGCCATATTGGCAAGTTGGGATGAGCGTGCAGGTATGTCGATGTTGCTCCGTGGATGGTCTTGTACAGCGGCGAAGGGATCTGCTGGAAGCCCCACACGCCGTTTGTCAGCCAGGATTCGTTGTTGAGCACTAGACGAATTGTCTCAGCGATTCCGATGGTGGCAATTGCGAGGTAATCGGCGCGCAGACGCAATGTCGGCGCGCCGATGAGAAGCGCGACCACCCCGCACACAATGGCCGCTCCAAGAAGGCCAAATATGAACGGAAGCTGGAATCCACCGAATGTCCTTCCCTCCCAAGCGCTGGGGGGCAGGCCACAGATCAGCGCGGAGGTGTACGCACCCAGCGCATAGAAGCCGGCAATCCCAATGTTGAACAGGCCAGTATTTCCCCATTGGATGTTGAGTCCCAACGCAAGGATTCCATACGTCCCTGCTGTGACGGCAAAGAAGATGATGTAATTGATTGTGCCTACGAAGTGTTCCATCAGTCTTTCCTCCCCAATAGGCCTGTCGGCTTGACAAGAAGCATGATGATCATGATCACGAACGCGACTGCTGGTTTGTATCCAGTGGAGATGAAAGCAGTCGAGACCTCCTCCGATATTCCAATTACCATCCCGCCGAGAATCGCTCCGTACGGGTTGCCTATTCCGCCCAAGACAACCCCAGCGAAGATTGACAACAGCATCTGCCAACCAAGCTCGGGGGTGATGAATTTGTTCTCTATGCCTGCAAGGATACCTGCTGTTGCTGCTAGCCCAGCACCAATCGCCCATGTCCAGATAATGACTCGATCAGTGTTGATGCCTGTCACTTGTGCTAGTGTTGCATTATCGGCCATTGCTCGCATTGCCTTGCCCATCTTCGTGTAGCGCATGAATGCATGCACGAGGACGACGAGAACGATCGCCACGAGAATGATAAACACCTGATCGGGCTTTATGCGTATGTTCAGTGCCGTAACAGATACGGCAGGCTGAATCGCCTGGGAGTAGTAATGCGGTTGTGGGCTCCAGAAGAACTGCAGGATGTTCCGTAACCCCAGTGCCACGCCGATTGATGACATCATTAATATGATGGGACCTGAGCGACGCAGCTGCCGGAACAGTAACCGATCGATGATGATTACTGCCAGCGCCGTGAGGCCGATAGCGAGAATGAATGCCAGGATGAATCCGAATCCGAATGATAGCGGACCGAACGGTGCGCTTGGTATTCCGAGTCCAGTGAATAAAGTGAACAGACCAAGCGCGATATAAGCGCCCAAGGCCATGAAATCTCCGTGGGCGAAGTTGGAGAAGCCAAGGATGCTATAAGTGAGTGATACTCCGATTCCCCCCAACGATATGATGCTCCCCGAAATGACGCCGTAGACGAGCAATTGAGGGATGTGTGCAAGTGTTGTCATTGGTTCTCCTATCCGCCCAGGTACAACTGTCCGATTTCCTCGTTAGCCAACAGATTCTCTCCAGTCTCGGCGAAGCGATTCCTTCCACCAGCCAGCACGTATCCGCGGTCGGAGAGGCTCAGCGATTGCTTGGCGTTCTGTTCTACAATCAGGATTGCTACACCTGTCTCATTGACAGCGGTAATCCGTTCGAAGATCACCTCAGCCAGGTTGGGAGCCAGGGCAGCTGAGGGCTCGTCCAGCAAGATAAGTTGTGGATTCAGCATCAGTGCTCGCGCCATTGCCACCATCTGCCTTTCTCCTCCACTCATCTTGCCGACTTGCTGGCGTCCTCTTCTTCCGAGAACAGGGAATAGTTCGAACATCTCGCTAATACGATCACTGAAGTCGTCGTTGCGGATGAAGGCGCCCATTTCCAGATTCTCGCGCACCGTCAATGATGGAAAGACATTTTCTACCTGAGGGACGTACGCCATTCCCAGGCGCACGATGCGATCGGGGGAAAGGCTGGTAATCTCATGGTCCGCAAACTGAATCTGCCCCAGGATTGGCTTCAATAGACCGAAAATCGTCTTCATCAGCGTGGACTTGCCTGCGCCATTGGGTCCGATGATCGTCACTATCTCTTGCGGCTTGACCTCGATCGATACATCGTGGAGGACCTCCATGTCCCCATAGCCGCTGGTGACTTTCTCAACCGTCAATAGCGACATATTGCCCTCCCAGATAGGCATCAAGGACCTGCTCGTTTCGCTGCAC